>CAIUPC010000195.1 GCA_903900905.1 uncultured Acetobacteraceae bacterium | reverse complement strand
TGGAGATCCTCGGGACAAGCCCGAGGATGACGGTTTTTTACGCGGGAGCCGCTCCCCCGTAAGCCATATGCAATCACCCCTGTCGGGAGCGCGGCCATTGCCATCAAATGCGGTAGCAATGACCGGTGGTCAGCCGACCTCGTTCGCCAAACGTTGCAGATAATAGGCGGGATCGCCGAACAGCCGCTCCAGCACCATGCAGCGGCGGAAGTAGTGGCCGACGGCGTATTCCTCGGTCATGCCGATGCCGCCATGCATCTGCACCGCGCTTTGCGACACGTAGCGGCCGGCCTGCGCCACCCCCACTTTCGCCATCGCCAGATCATGTGCCCGCTCCACCGGGTCGGCGTTGTCCAGGCTCATGGTCGCGAGCATGGCCATGCTGCGGCCCTGTTCCTGGGTCATGAACATGTCGGACATGCGGTGCTGCACGACCTGATAGCTGCCGATGGGCTGGCCGAACTGGACCCGGGTCTTGCTGTATTCCAGGGTCATGTCGTTCATCGCCTCCATCGCGCCGACGGTCTCGGCCGCGGTGGCGGCGATGCCGGCTTCGACGACGCGCTGGATGATGGCCAGGCCCTTGCCGACATCGCCCAGGACCGCGGTGGCGCGGACGTTGGACAGAGAGATATCGGCCGCTCGGGTCTCATCGCGGGTGATGTAGCCGCGATGCGCCACGCCCTGGGACGATGCATCGACCAGGAACAGGGTGATCCCGTCCTCGTCATAGCGATCACCCGAGGTGCGGGCGCTGACGATCAGCGTGTCCGCGGTATCGCCATGCGCGACGACGGTCTTGGAGCCATCGAGGATCCAGCCATCGCCGTCCTGTTTGGCAGTCGTCACCACGTCGGTCAGATCGTAACGGGCCTGCCGCTCCCCATGCGCGAAAGCGAGCTTCAACCGTCCCTCGGCGATCGCGGGCAGCAGCGCTTCCTTCTGCGCGGCGGTTCCGGCGGTCAGGATGGCCGTGCCGCCGAACACGACGGTGGTCAGGAAGGGTTCGACCACCAGCACGCGGCCAAACTGTTGCATCACCAGCATCACTTCCTGGGCGCCGCCGCCGAAGCCGCCATATTCCTCGGGGAAGGGCAGACCCAGCAGGCCGAGTTCGGCGAATTGGGACCAGATCGCCGTGCTCCAGCCCTCAGGGGCGGCGATGTAGGTCTTGCGCTGCGCGAAGGTGTAGGTATCGGCCAGCATGCGCGAGACGGATTCCAGCAGCAGGCGCTGGTCGTCGGAGGGTTCGAAATCCATTAGAGCCCCAACACGGCTTTGGTGAGAATGTTCTTCTGAATCTCGTTGGTGCCGCCGTAAATCGACGCCGCGCGGAGAAACAGGTAGCTGGTGACGGAGGCGGATGACGCCTCCTGCAGATCGTCGGGCGCGTTCATCGCCGCCAGTTCCTGCGCCCACATGGGCGTCGCCATCGGCCCGGCGACATCGATCGCCAGTTCGGTGGTGGCTTGCAGCAATTCCGTGCCCTTGACCTTCAGCACCGACGACAGCGGGTCAGGTCGGCCCGAGCCCTTGGCTTTGTCATGGGCGGAGACGACGCGGTACTGGGTGATCTCCAGCGCCTTCATATCCACCTGCAACTGCGCGACGCGCTGGCGGAACACCTGATCCTCGATCAGTGGGCGGCCGTTGGCGTTGACCTGTTTGGCCATGTCGATGGAGGCGTTCACGCGCTCCCGCGATTTGCCCAGGCGGGCGATGCCGGTGCGTTCGTTCCCGAGCAGGAATTTGGCGACATCCCAGCCCTTGTTTTCCTCATGCACAAGCTGATCGACGGGGACCTTCACGTCGTCGAAGAACACCTCATTCAGATGGTGCGAGCCGTCGATCGAGACGATCGGGCGGACGGTGATGCCGGGGGTCTTCATGTCGACCAGCAGGAAGGAAATGCCTTCCTGGCGCTTGCGCGCGTTCGGGTTGGTGCGGACCAGGACAAAACACCAGTCGGCGTGGTGCGCGGTGGAGGTCCAGATCTTCTGGCCGTTAACGATGTAGAAATCACCTTCCCGCTTGGCCGCGGTCTTGAGCGATGCGAGGTCGGAGCCGGCGCCTGGCTCACTGAAGCCCTGGCACCACCAATCGTCGATATTGGCCGCGCGCGGCAGGAACCGCTTCTTCTGCTCTTCGGTCCCGAACTGGATCAGCACGGGGCCGATCATGGTGATGTTGAAGGAGGAGAGTTCGGGCGCGGGGGCCATCTGGTTCTCTTCCAGGAAGATCATCTTCTGGATCGCGGTCCAGCCGGTGCCACCCCATTCCTTCGGCCAGGACAGGCCGGCCCAGCCCTTGGCATTGAGGATGCGCTGCCAGCGGACAGTGTCCTCTTTGGTGGGGGCATGGCCGAGCTTCATCCTGGCGTGGATGTCGGCTGGCAGGGCTTCGCGGATGAAGGCGCGGACTTCCTCGCGGAAGGCTATTTCCTCTGGGGTGAAGCGCAGATCCATTGTGGTCAGTTCCTCCTACTGGTGGGTAGCTTAGGCTGGCCGGGCCGGGTGGTGCAACGGGGCGGTAAACACGGCGCTTGGGGTTTGGCCTCGGCATCCTGCCGGCGCGATGGGACATGATCGCAGCGGCGACGGCGTGCTAGGATCACTGCGACCCCGGAGGCCCCCATGCGCATCGATCCCAATACCGGCATCATCGGCCTGATCGACGTTCAACCCACCTTCATGCCCGGCGGCGAACTGGCCGTGGACGGGGGCGACACCATCGTCCCCGTGATCAACGCCCTGCTCCGCCGCTTCCCGCACGCCTTCGCCACCCAGGATTGGCATCCGCCTGGCCATGGCTCCTTCGCCAGCGCGCATCCCGGCAAATCGCCGTTTGAGACCATTGAAGCACCGTACGGTCCCCAGACCCTCTGGCCCGACCATGGGGTCGCCGGCACGGCCAATGCCGCCATCCACCCTGGTATCGACCAGACCCGGATCGAATTGATCATCCGCAAAGGCTTCCGCCCGGCGATCGACAGCTACTCCGCCTTCTTTGAAAACGACCGTACCACCGCCACCGGCCTGGACGGCTGGCTGCGTCAGCGCGGCTTTCAGCGCCTCTTTCTCACCGGGCTCGCGACCGATTATTGCGTAGGCTGGTCGGCTGAGGACGCGCTGCGTCTGGGCTATCAGGTCGTGTTGATCGAAGACGCCTGCCGCGGGATCGGCGCGGACACAACCGCGGCCATGCGCGCGCGCCTGCTCACGATGGGTTGTGAATTTGTCACCAGCGCCGCGCTTGCCGCGTAGGCGCCTTCCGCCGATAACCACGGCGCGCACGCATAAGGCCAGATACCGATGAAGATGAAAGCCGCCGTCCTGCGGGAACAAGGCAGGTCCCGCCCCTACAGCACCAGCCTGCCATTGACCGTGGAGGAGGTCGATCTCGATCCGCCCGGCCCCGGTGAGGTCCTCTATAAGATCATCGGTGCCGGCCTCTGCCACTCCGACCTGTCCACGATCGAGAACCTGCGCCCGCGCAAACTACCGACGATTCCCGGCCACGAAGCCGCCGGCATTGTCGAGGAAGTCGGTCCCGGCGTGACCAGCCTGCAGCCCGGCGATCACGTCATCAGCGTCTTCGTCACCAGCTGCGGCGACTGCCGCTACTGCAATGGCGGGCGGCCCAATCTGTGCCAGGGATCCTCGGTCTCCCGCACCAATGGCACGCTGATCTCCGGCGCGCGGCGGCTGTCGGCCAAGGGTGAGCCGATCTACCACTACAGCGGGCTGTCGGTGTTCGCGCAGTACGCGGTGGTGTCGCAGCATGCGCTGATCAAAATTCCCAAGGACATCCCGCTGGAGGATGCGACCATCTTCGGCTGCGCCGTGCTGACCGGCGTGGGCGCGGTGCTGAACACGGCGCAGGTGCCGCCCGGAGGCCAGGTTGCGGTGGTGGGCCTTGGCGGCGTCGGCATGAACGCGCTGATGGGCGCGGTGATCGCGGGGGCTGAACGCATCGTCGCGGTGGACCTCAGCGCCGATAAGCTGAAGCTGGCGCGGGAACTCGGGGCGACCGACACGTTCCTGGCCGGCAATGCCGATGCGATCCAGGAAATCCGCGATGCCACCGATGGCGGGCTGGATTATGTGGTGGAAACCGCCGGATCCATCCCGGCCATGAACATGGCGTACGGCATCGCCGCGCGCGGCGGCATGGTCGTCAGTGCCGGACTGCCGGCCAGCAATGCCAGCTTCTCCTACCTGCACGCGGCGCTGGTGTCGGATGAGAAATCCATCCGCGGCAGCTACATGGGCAGTTGCGTGCCCAAGCGCGACATTCCCCGTTTCCTCGGCCTGTATCAGCGCGGCAAGCTGCCTGTGCACAAGCTGCGCAGCGGCTTCATAGGGCTGGAGCAGATCAACGAGGGCTTTGACCGTCTGTCCGACGGCACGGTGCTGCGGCAAATCCTCCGTCCCCACGGGTAATCATGGCTCTGTTTCTTGTCACCGGCGGCGCCGGTTTCATCGGCTCGCATGTCTGCGATGCGCTCATTGGCCGGGGCGACCGGGTGCGGGTGCTGGACGATCTGTCCACCGGACATCGGAGCAACCTGCCGCCGGGGGTGGAGCTGATCGTCGGGGATATCGCGGACCCGGCGATGGCGGGCCTGGCGATGGATGGGGTCGATGGCTGTTTTCACCTCGCGGCCATCGCCTCGGTCGAACGCGGCGTCACGGACTGGCTGGGCACGCATAATGCCAACCTGACTGGCACAATCACGCTGTTCGACGCCATCCGCCGGCAAGGCAGCCGCATCCCCGTGGTTTATGCCTCCTCCGCCGCCGTTTATGGCGACTGCACGGTGGTACCGATCCATGAGGATTGTGAGCCGCGGCCGTTGTCCGCCTATGGCGCCGACAAGTATGGCTGTGAGCTGCATGCGCGTGTCGCCAGCCATGTCCATGGCATTCCGACCGCCGGGCTGCGTTTCTTCAACGTCTACGGCCCGCGGCAGGATCCGAAATCGCCCTATTCCGGGGTGATCTCGATATTCTGTGAGCGGATCAGCCGCGGCTTGCCCATCACCATTTTCGGCGATGGCGGGCAGACGCGTGATTTCGTCAACGTGGCCGATGTGGTGCGGGCCTTGCTGGCGGCAATGGCGTTGCGTCCGGCGGATGCGCCGGTGTTCAATGTTTGCACCGGGCGGGCAACGACAGTCGTCGCGCTTGCGCGGCTGATCGCCGACTTGTCAGGGCGCCCGTTGGATACCAGCCACGCCGCCCCGCGGATGGGTGAGATCCGGGATTCACTCGGGGATCCCAGCCTGGCGCGGGCGGTATTGGGATTGGATGAAACGATCGAATTACGGGCCGGCCTCGGCAAAGTGCTGGAATGGATGGCAGCCAAGGGGTAAGCAGTCAGGGTGCTGCTCAAAGCGATCCTCGTTGGCCTGTTGGTGCCGCCCTTCGGCTTCATGACCCTGGCCATCGCGGGTCTGATTCTGACGCGGTTCCGGTTGCGGGCGGGGCTGCGGCTTATGACGCTCGCATTGACCGGGCTTCTCATACTCGCGATCCCGGCTGTGCCGGCGTTCATGATCGAAGCGCTGGAACGCGATTTGCCCCGCACCGTTGACCCCAAGGCCCCGCCGGGCGCCATTGTCGTGCTGGGCGCGGAAATCCGCCAAACCCTCGACCCGCCACATGTCGTCATCGGCACCATGTCGCTGGAACGGCTGCGCACCGCAGCGGCACTACAGCGTCAGACCGGCTTGCCCATCCTGGTTTCAGGCGGGGTCTTGCAGCATGGCGCGCCCTCGATCGCGGAAATCATGGCGCGCAGCCTGACCGAGGATTTCCTGGTTCCGGTTCGCTGGCAGGAAACACGTTCCCTCGATACCTGGGAAAACGCCCGCTTCAGCGCCGAAATCCTGCGCGCGCAAGGCATAACCTCGGTCTATGTCGTGACCCACGCGTGGCATATGCGCCGATCACTGCTGGCGTTCCGCGATACGGGGCTGACCGTGGTTGCCGCCCCGACACCGCCTGGTCTGCGCATGGGGCCGGTGCTGGAGGATTTCGTGCCGCACCAGTCCGTATGGGGCGCCAGCTATTTCGCACTGCATGAATTGATTGGCTATGCCTGGTACACCATCCGCTGATCTGTTCGCGGCGGAAAGCCATGCCGCCATCGATACGCTGCCCGCGGATTGCGACGCCTTGTTCGCGACCGCCACCAGCCTGTTCGCGCGCCGCGCCTGGTGGCGTATCGCCGTCTCTGACGCACTGCCAGCGGGCGCGCGGCCGGACTTCGTGCTGATCCGCCGCGGCGGCCGGCCGGCGGGGCTGTTTCCGATGCTGCGCCAGGCCGGGCTGACGGCGTTCACCACGCCCTATACCTGCCTTTACACCCCATTGATCGCCGCCGACGCGGATCCCGTTGCTGTGTGCCGGGCGTTTGGGCGCTACTGCAAAGCCAACGCCAGCACAAGGTTGGACGCGCTACCGTTGGAATGGCCATACCGAGACGCCGCGATCGCGGGTTTTCGGGCCGCCGGGCTCGCGGTTCGGCCCTTCGACCATTTTGGCAACTGGCATGAAACCGTGAACGGGCTGGGCTGGAGCGGCTATCTGGCGAACCGGCCGGGTGCACTGCGCGAAACGGTCCGGCGGCGCCTGCGCCGGGCCGAGCGCGTCGCGGATGCCCGCTTTACGTTGATCACCAGTGCGGAAGGGCTGGAAGATGGCCTCGCGTGGTTCGAATCGGTCTACGCCAAGAGCTGGAAAGAGCCGGAGCCGTTTCCCAATTTCAACGCCGCCCATATGCGGGCCGCGGCGGCGGATGGCATCATACGGCTCGGGATCTGGTCAGTGGGCGAACAGCCGGTGGCGGTGCAGTTCTGGATGGTGGAACACGGGCAAGCGACGGTGCTGAAACTGGCCCATGACGAGGCCTATAAGGCGCATTCTCCTGGAACGGTTCTTACAGCCCTGATGTTGCGGCATTTGATGGACCAGGACTGCGTCGATTCGATTGATTTTGGCCGCGGCGACGACCCCTATAAGCGGGACTGGGCCGCGTGCCGGCGCCAACGGATTGGCCTGCTGCTGATCAACCCCTGGGCCCCGCTGGGCGCGATACAGCTGGCGCGGCACGGGCTGGGCCGGCTGCGGGGGCGGTTGCGGCGGCTCCTCAGACCCTCGCCGCCAACTCCGCCGCCCGGCGCCGTAACATAACCAGCAGCACCAGCATCACCACGGCGACAACCCCGGCCGCGGCTATGGCAGCATACCAGAGCTCGCTCGACCACAGCTCCTCGTCCTGGTCATCGTCACTGAACAGGACCTCCAAGCCGACAGCGGGGGTTTCGATCGGATTGGACACTTGCAGTGGCACGCTCAGAATAACCAGCTGTGTTTCGGCCGGGCTCGAAAGGGTGAAGCGTTCGGGGCTGGATTCGCGCTTCGCCGGTGAACGCCCTTCTTCGTCCAGACGTTGCGCCAGCATGGCCTGATACACAGTCGGGGCCGCCGCGGCATGGGCGGTCGAGATCGCGGCCGGCGCCGGTATTGGCGGAGTAAGCCGTGTCGCGGCCTCCGGACCACGCGCGGCGCTGGCGCTAACGGTGGAAATGGGTTGCTCAACCGGAAGCCTGGCGCGGCTTATAGGGCTATAAGTGTACCCAAGGGTCGAAGTGCCAACGGCGCCGATTGCGGCGTGGCGTCGCGATGCAAGGGAGGATCTGGCGGCGCCGAGCAAGTGCCCCCGCCACTCGAACGCGCCCGGAAGATCGATTGCCTCGACACTCGCGGCATCGCCATCGGGTTCCGCGACGATGACCATGGTCGCGGTAGCGGCCCCGGTCGCGGTGGCCACCAAGGCATTGACCGGCATGCGCCTGACGCCGCGCCCCGGCATCGCGCGGTCCACCTGCCCGACGAAAACGGATGCGCCCAGCTGCTCGCGCGGTGTCACCCGGCCAACGAAATTGTCTTCATTGGCGGAGGCGGCCAGACGGCTCAGCGTGGTTTCGTCAGTACCGGTTGCACCAAATGCTGTGCCGGGTTCGCTGGCATCGTCATCGTCAGCGGAAGATTCTGCCGTCAGAATCTCCGCCCTTGGGTCGATGCGGGCGAGCAGGCCACCCGTCATCGCGCCGATGGTGCCGAGCAGGTTGCTTTGGTTGCCGGGGTTTCGCCGCGAGAGGATCGGGGGGGGGCTTTTGGCCCGCGCCGGCACATCCACCGTCGCTGCTTCCGTTGCCAGGCCAGGTCCGGGGGCGGATCCCGCCGCATTGGGCGCATAGGAATAGGCTGCGCCGGGCGTTGCCACACGATCGGCGATCGGCTTATCGGCGCCGATCGCCGGGTCCAGTGAGGGTTCGGCGCCGGGATCGCCGGATGACGCCGACAGGCGCGCCTTATTGGCCAGTATCGGGGCCGCGGCCGGTTGCCCGGCACCGAACACCATCAGTGCGATCAGCGACGTCGCGGCGGTCAAGGACGCTTTCATTTTCCCCTGCCCCGCATCCCGGCAAGCCGGTTTCCAAGCCAGGCCGCGGCGCGCCCGGCGAGCAGTCGGGGTGCCCAGACGGGGCCCGCCATGACCCAGTATAACCAAGGCTCCCGCGTGGCCAGGCTGCGCTTATAGCGGTCCCCGCCGGCCAGGAAATCGTAGATATCGGCTCCGTCGGTCATGGAATACTGGATCGCCTGGGAGTGGCTGGTCATTCCGGGTTTGCGGGCTTTGTGGGCGTCAGAATAGGCAAAACCGCTCTGATAGGCCATCACCCGGCCAGCATAGCGAAAATTGTATAAAATACCGACGGTTTCACGCCCCGCGGTGACCCGCAGCAGATCGATCTCACCGCGCGGCAGGCCGCGACGGATCAGGGCGTGATGGAAGCGGGCGAAAAACGGTGCTGCGAAGGCGCCGTCACGGCCGCGCGCTGTCCAGGTGGCCTGATGCAGGCGGGCCAGGTCATCGAGCCAGGCCGATGCTTCCTCAATGGCCGCCGCACGCCCGATCCGCAGCGTGCCCACGGCGGCATAGGCACGGTCCGATCGGCGAATCTGCTGGCGCGTATTGGCCGTGCAGAGCATCAGATATCCGCCGGGCGTCCGCCGCGCGGCGGCCAGATCGGCAAAGGGCGCCAGCGCGCTTTTCTGGATCAGCACGCTAGCGGCGGCGCGCGCGGCGGCCAGGCCGGATTCGTCCAGGCCCCCCAGAATCAGGTCATACCGGGCGCTGGCCTCCGCGATCATGGCCCGCGCCACCTCGGCTTCCCGCCCGGCCAGAGTCAGGGGGCCGTTATGTTCGACGTAGATGCAATCGAGGCGAGGATCGCCGGATTCGCCCCAGTGCAAAGTCCCGCGGAACAGGCCTGGGCGCCGGTTGGCCAGCGCCAGACCGACGGTTTGGCCGGCTTCGGTCGCCTCTATCAGGATCGGGTCGGCGAAGCGCTCCGCCGCCAGACAGCCGGTCCAGGTCCAGCTTTGGAAGAACGAGCCATGCGCGCGGGCCTCCAGGGCGCGCCAGCGTTCGCCCAACGCATCCCAATCGACTGGCCGCGTCAATCTGACCGCGATCACGCAGTGCCGCACCAAAGGTCGCGGTAAAGCGCGAACATGGCGGCCTGATCGAAATCGCGGCGGGCCTTGACCAGGTTAGCGGCCCCAAGCCGGGCGCGAAGGGCAGGTTCGGCCAGCAACGCGGTCAGAGAGGCCGCCAGAGCCGCGTCGTCCAGCGCCCCGACATAGGGCGTGTTGTCCTCCGCCAGCATGGCACGGACATCGCCGACATCGGTGGCCGCGCACGGCAGGCCGGTGGCCATGGCTTCGATCAGCGACAGCGGCATCTGCTCGGTATCGGACGACAGCGCGAAGATATCGAAGCTGGCATAGAGCGCCGGCGTATCGCCGCGATGGCCGGTGAAGGTTACCCGCTCGGTGATGCCGAGGCCGGCGGCGAGGTCGGTCAGGGCCTGACGCTCCTGCCCGTCGCCGACAATGACCAGGCGGGCGGGCAGTCCGGCGGGCAGGCGCGCGAAGGCACGGATCAGGCGGCCGACGTTTTTCTCCGGGCGCAGGGCGGCGATGGTGCCAATGACGGGCACGCCATCAGCGGCGGCGGCGGTACGGCCAGGATGGGGCGAAAAACGCGCCAGATCGATGCCATTGGGGACATAGAGCACCCGGTCGCCGTTCAGCTTCCAGGTCTCGCGCGCGATTTGCACCAGTGTACGCGATGGCAAGACCACGGTGCTGCGGGCCAGAGCGAGGCGATTGACCAGCACCCGGCGGTTGATCTGGGTGCTCCGCTCCTCCGGCCCGAAACCGTCGACGACATGGATGTGGCGGGTAAGGCGCGGCACATTGGCCAAAGCGAACTCAATGGCGCCCCAGTTGCCGGTGACCAGCACATCCGGGCGCCACTGCTTCAGCAGGCCGCGATAGGCCAGGGCGGCCCGCAGCATGGCGTTCTTGGGGGCCTCGATCACGGGAAAGGATGCGTCGAGGTCGGGCGACAGCCGCTCCCGGCATTCCTGGTTGCCGTCCATGGAGACGATGATGTGGCGGAAGGCGCGGCCGAAATGGTTGGCGATGGCGGCAAAACGCACCTGGGCGCCGCCGACAGCGAAGGTCGGAAAGACATGCAAGACCAGCGGCGGGCGCTGATGGCCTGCCGCCGTTTGGGATTGGGTCGCGCGTTCAGCCACCTTGACGTACCATGACCCTTCAGCCGAAGCCTGCGCCATGAACGACGTCAAGCCCGATGAGAAGCGGCATAGCCCAGGCGCTTTTGGTCCCGCAATGCTGGTGCGGCTTTTGTTGCTGGCGGCCGTGCTCGTGGCGGCAGGTGCGGGTTCGCCCCCCGCCGCCGCGCGGGTGATCCTGGTTGGCCCCACACGGGCGGTAAAACTGCCGAGTGAGGCCGCCGCGCTCGCCCGGTCCGGGGACCGGATCGTGTTTGACGCCGGTGTGTACCGGGATTGCGCGATCTGGTATGCGTCGCGGCTGACGCTGGAAGGGCGGCAGCCGGGGGCGGTGTTCACCGACATGATCTGCGCCGCGCGCGGCATCTTCCTGTTTTACGGCAATGACATCACGATCCGCGGGCTGACATTCGGGCATGCCCGCGGTCCGTATCACCACGCCGCCGGCATTCTGATGGAAGGCGATAATCTGACCGTTGAATTCAGTCAGTTCATCGCCGATGAGAATGGCATTCTGGCCGGCGGTAGCCGGAACAGCCGGGTGCGGGTCAGTGACAGCGCCTTCCATGGCAATGGCTCCTGCGAGGGGGCCTGCGCCCATGGCATCTACGCCGGCAAGCCCATTGCCTTGCTGACGGTTGAGCACTGCCTGTTCCGCGACACCAGGACCGCGCATCACATCAAATCCCGTGCCCGCACGACGGTCATCACGAACAACGACATCGCGGACGGGGAGACCGGAACCTCCAGCTATCTGATCAACGTCCCGCAAGGCGGTGAGGTGCTGATCAGCGGCAACCAACTGCATAAAGGCGCCAATACCAGCAATCCCTCGGCCGCGATCTCCATTGGGGAGGAGCCGATCGCAAGCCTGCCCGGCACGGCGGTGATTCGCGGCAACCGCTTTGTCAGCGACGTGGCCCAGCCGACAGCATTCGTGCGCAACCGGACGGCGGTGCCGGCGATTTTGGCCAACAACCAGATATCGGGGACGGTCACGATGCTGGATGGGCCAGGGACGATCGACGCCAACGCGGAATAGTCACCGCCATGACGGTGTTGTGTAACGGCGCACCAACCGCCGCGATTATCTTTGGGCATTTGCCTTAGCCCCATCGGGGCAACGCTACCAACAGGAGCAGCACCGATAGGATCAACATCACCAGGGTCGTGCCGGCGGCGCCGACGAAGCGGAAAATGTTGGGGCCGGGCCCGAACCGCATGCTGAGGCCGATCGGATGCACCACCCGGCACAGCACGAGCGCGAGCCCGATGATCGTGACCCACCGGGGCCACGCCCCGCTGATTTCCAGCAGACCAAGGAGGATCAGCAACAAGGGGGCGTTCTCAGCGAGATTGCCATGCATGCGAATGCGGCGCTGCATCCCCTCCTGCCCGCCATCGCCGAAGCCAATGCTGTATTTATGCCGCCCGCCGCCCACGTAAAACACCAGCCCGACCTGCAAGATCCCCAAGGCCCCGGCCGTCGCGGCGGTCACGGCTGGAAATGATAAACCCTGCATTGCCCTGGTCCTTTGATGATCAAACCGCCGGACGCTGCCACAGCCCCCTTGAGCGCGCCACCGGCCGACCGCACACTCCGCGCAACCCGGAGAAAACCGTCATGAACCCCCAAGACCTCCCCTTCGACGCCAATGCCATGCTCAACGGCCTGCGGACCTGGGTCGAGTGCGAAAGCCCGACCTACGACGCCGCCGCGGTGAACCGGATGATGGACATCGCCACCCGCGATCTGATCGTCGCCGGGGCGCGGACCGAGCGGGTGGCAGGACGACTCGGCTTCGGCGATTGTGTGCGCGCCAGCTTCCCGCATCCCCGTGCCAGCGAGCCGGGCATTCTGGTGATGGGGCACCTCGACACCGTGCACCCCATCGGCACGCTGAACACCCTGTCCTTCCGGCGGGAGGGCAACCGCGCCTGGGGGCCGGGCATCCTGGACATGAAGGGCGGCAACTATCTGTCGCTGGAGGCGATCCGCCAGCTGGCCCGCGCCGGCGTTCCGACCAAACTGCCGGTGACCGTGCTGTTCACGAGCGATGAGGAGGTCGGCAGCCCCTCGACCCGCGACCTGATCGAGGCCGAGGCGTCGCGCCATCGCTACATCCTGGTCCCCGAACCCGCCCGCCCCGATGGCGGCGTGGTCACCGGCCGCTATGCGATCGCGCGCTTCAACCTCGAAGCCACCGGCGTGCCCAGCCATGCCGGCGCCCGCCTGGCCGAAGGACGCTCCGCCATTCGCGAAATGGCGCGCAAGCTGATCGAGATTGAGGACATGACGACCGAGGACTGCACCTTCTCCGTCGGCGTCATCCATGGCGGCCAATGGGTGAACTGCGTGACGACCACCTGCACCGGCGAGGCACTCAGCATGGCTAAACGGCAGGAGGACCTGGATCGCGGCGTGGAGGCGATGCTGTCGCTGCGCGCCACCGGCAACGACGTGCAGTTCAAGGTCTCCCGCGGCGTGACCCGCCCGGTCTGGGAGGCGAATCCGGCCGGCATGGCGTTGTATGAGGTCGCGCGCGGGATCGCGGCGACGCTGGGGTATCACATCAACCCGCAAAGCTCGGGCGGCGGTTCCGATGGCAACTTCACCGGGGCGATGGGCCTGCCAACATTGGATGGACTCGGCGTCGCCGGCGCGGGCGCGCATACGCTTGACGAACACATCATGATCGATAGCCTGGCTTACCGGGGCAAGCTGATGGCGGGCCTGCTGGCAACGCTCGGTTAAGCGCCAACCCGGACCATCCACGGGGGCTTCGGCGGCATCCTCCATGGTATCCACCCAGCCATGCCATGAACCGCCTTGCCGCCGGCGCGTTTCGTCGCTTACGCTGCACTGCGGCAGCATTCTTGCCAAATCGCCTGCGCTTGGGCAAAAGGGCTTCTTGCGCTTCGCGCTGTATTGTTACGCCGGGAGAAGAGAGTGGCGATGGACGAGGTTGTTAGACAAGGCCTGTACGACCCGCGCAACGAGCATGACGCCTGCGGCGTCGGCTTCGTCGTGAATATCAAAGGTCGAAAGTCCAACGACATTATCGCCCAGGGGCTGAAAATCCTGGAAAACCTCGACCATCGCGGCGCGGTGGGCGCGGACCCGCTGATGGGCGATGGCGCCGGCTGCCTGATTCAAATCCCCGACGCGCTGCTGCGCGACTGGGCCACGAAGTCCGGCGCCACCCTGCCGGAGGCCGGCCGCTACGCGGTCGCCATGTGCTTCCTGCCGCAGGACGACGCGGCCCGTGCTTACGCGGTGAAGCACTTCGGCGAAGTGGTTGCCAAGGAAGGCCAGACCCTTATCGGCTGGCGCGACGTGCCGACCGACACGACCGGATTGGGTGAGGCGGTGATCGCCTCGATGCCCGTGATCAAGCAGGCGATCATTGGCGCCAGCGCCAAGATCAAGGATCAGGACGCGTTCGAGCGGAAGATCCTCGCGATCCGCAAGCAGATCCTGAACAACATCCGCGCGGTGGCGGAAAAGCGGGCCATGCCCGGCCTGGGCGAGCTCTATATGCCGTCCTTCTCCACCCGCACCGTCGTCTACAAGGGGCTGCTGCTCGCCACCCAGGTTGGCAGCTTCTACAACGATCTGCGCGATCCGCTGTGCGACTCCGCGCTGGCCCTGGTGCATCAGCGCTTCTCGACCAACACCTTCCCGTCCTGGAAGCTGGCGCACCCCTACCGCTTCCTGGCGCATAACGGCGAAATCAACACCGTCCGCGGCAACGTCAACTGGATGTATGCGCGTCGGCGTTCGATGGCCTCCGACCTGATCGGGCCGGACCTCGACAAAATGTGGCCCATCATTCCGCATGGCCAGTCCGATACGGCCTGCATCGATAACGCGTTGGAAATCCTGGTCGCCGGCGGCTACTCGCTGTCGCACGCCATGATGATGCTCATCCCGGAAGCCTGGGCGGGCAACCCGCTGATGGATACCGAGCGCAAGGCGTTCTACGAATATTACGCCGCCCTGATGGAGCCCTGGGACGGCCCCGCCGCCATCGCCTTCACCGACGGCCGCCAGATCGGTGCCACGCTCGACCGCAACGGCCTGCGCCCGGCGCGCTATGTCATCACCGACGACGACCATGTGATCATGGCCTCCGAATCCGGCGTGCTGCCGGTGCCGGATGAGAAGATCGTGCGCAAGTGGCGCCTGCAGCCCGGCAAGATGCTGCTGATCGAC
>CAIUPC010000194.1 GCA_903900905.1 uncultured Acetobacteraceae bacterium | reverse complement strand
GCTGTCGACCAGCTCCACCGCCGCGAAGCGGTACATCTGCAGATTGGCAACGGCATAACCCAGGATCAGCCCGCCGGCGCACATCGCCAGAAACTGCCCGTAATACAGGCCCAGGCCGCAGGTCGCCGACCCGACCATGCCAAACAGGGATCCGGTGCGGAAGCCGAAGCGGCGGCCCATGCGCTGCATCAACCCCGCCGCCGGGAACACCGCGAGCATCACGCCCAGATGCTGCAAGGTCATCGGCAGCGTCGCCCAGTCCGCGATATGCAGCACGCTGGAAATCGAAAGCACCGTCGAGGTGAACATCATCGTGTTCACGGCCTGGCCCAAGGCCTGGCACGTCGCGAGCAGCAACAGATTACGCGCCATGGGGCGGGTCAACATTATCGGGCTCCTGGCCGTTTCCTGCGGCGACGCTAGCGGCGCATTCTCCCAAAGCAACCCCGGATGGCATGAAACCGCTGTCAGGGCAGCTATGCGTGGCAGGATTTCATGGGCTTGGCCGAAACCCTGGGATTGCGTCATGATGCGGCCAAAGCAGGAGGAAAAACCCATGAACGTGCTGACGCAGGCGCAAGTGGATGCGTACCATCAGAAGGGCTTCTTGTACCCCTTCCCCGCCCTGTCGCCGCAGGAACTCGCCGATTCCCGCGCCGGGCTGGAGCGGTTTGAGACCTGGCTCGGCAGCCCGGTCGCCAAGGCCGATATCCGCTGGCGCTCGCACGCCTATGCGCATTCGCCCTGGTTCGACGCCCTCGCCCGGCATCCAAAGATCCTGGACGCGGTGGAGGACATCATCGGGCCGAATATCCTGATCTGGACCAGCACGTTCTTCATCAAAGAACCGCACTCCGCCACCTTCGCCGCCTGGCATCAGGACGGCGCCTATTTCGGGCTGGAGCCGAAGAACCTGATCACCGCCTGGGTCGCGCTGGCAGATGCCAGCCACGAAGCCGGCTGCATGGACGCGATGTCGTTCAACGGCAATCCGACGCTGCTGCACCACGCCGCCCTGCGGCTGGAAAACAGCATCAACCGCGCCGGCCAGACCATCATGACCGATATCCAGGATAACGGGATCGAGGCGATGGAGCTGGCGGCCGGATCTTTCTCACTGCACCACGAACTGGCAATCCACCGTTCATCGCCCAACAACGCCTCCCACCGGCGTATCGGCATTGGCCTGAACTACATTCCCACCCATGTGCGCACGACCGGCGCGACGCGGATGCATGCGATGCTGGTGCGGGGGAAGGACACGTATGGCCATTTCGATTTGATCGACCCGCCCAAGGCCGAACGCGATGAGGCCGCGCTCGCCGTCCACAAAAATGTCGGCGACCGGTATCGGGAAAACTATAACGAGATGGTCAAGCGTCACGAAGCCGAACACGCCGCGGCAGCGGAGTAATCGGCCTCCGCCGTCATCCCCGGGCTTGTCCCGGGGACCAAGGTCAGCACCCTGCCGCAATTGGTCCCCGGAACAAGTCCGGGGATGACGTGATGTGACGCTGTCGCCTCCCACTTTTATCACCAACCGCAACAAGCCCGGGGATGACTGGCGTTAGGGCAAATGGTCCCGATCCAATATCCCCAACACCCAATCCCACGCTTCCCAGAAAGGCCACGACATGACGATTCTGACCCGGCGCCACGCCTTGACACTGGCGGCCTCCGGCGCGCTGGCAACGCCCGCCATCGCGCAAACCAAGCAGGCCCCCGGCGTGACCGCCAAGGAAATCCTCATCGGTCAGACGCAACCCTATAGCGGTCCCGCGTCCAGCTACGCCCCCATCGGCAAGACCGAGGTCGCCTATGTCGACTTCATCAACGAGCAAGGCGGCATCAACGGCCGCAAGCTGAAGCTGCTTTCTCTCGACGATGGCTACAGCCCGCCCAAGACCGTCGAACAGACCCGCAAACTGGTGGAGGAAGAAGGCGTCGCCTTCATCTTCCAGCAACTCGGCACGCCCTGCGCCACCGCCACGCGGAAATATCTGAACCAGAAGAAGGTGCCGCAGATCTTCATCGCCTCCGGCGCCACCCAGTTCGGCGATCGCGAGAACTTCCCCTGGAGCATGGGTTGGCAGATCAGCTACCAGATCGAGGGCCGCGTCTACGCCCGCTACATCCTCACCGCCAAACCCAACGCCAAAATCGGCGTGCTCTATCAGAACGATGATTCCGGCAAGGATTTCGCCAAGGGCTTCCGCGACGGGCTCGGCGACAAAGCCAGCCAGATCGTGGCGGCCTTGTCGTATGAGGTCACTGATACCTCGGTCGATTCCCAGATCCTGCAATTGCAGACCGCCGGCGCCGACGCGGTGTTCATCGCGACGGTACCGAAATTCACCGCCATGGCGCTGCGCAAGGTGCGCGATCTGAACTGGGATCCGCTGTATATGATCGCCAGCGTCGGCTCCTCCGTCTCCTCCGGCCTCGCCCCTGTCGGCCTGGACAAAGCCGCCGGCCTGATCACCGGCGCCTATATGAAGGACCCCTCCGACCCGCAATGGAAGGACGACGCCGGCTACAAGGACTGGCTGGCCTTCATGAACAAGTATCAGCCCGGCGGCGATCTGACCGACATCAACAACGTCTATGGCTATAGCGCCGCCCAGACCCTGATGCCGGTCCTGCGCCAGTGCGGGGAGGATCTGTCGCGCGAAAACATCATGAAGCAGGCAGCGAACCTCGATATCCAGCTGCCGATGTTCCATAACGGCATCCGTTTCACCACCACCGCCACCGACTTCTACGGCATCAAAAAGCTGCGGCTGCAACGCTTCAACGGCAAGGCCTGGGTCCCGTTCGGGGAGCCCATCGGCGCCTGACCAACCGCAAGACCGATCAAACAGCGCATGCGGCAGAACGCTATTTCTGTCCGCGTGCCTGTATGGAACCCACGATGAATCTGGTCGGTCGCGCAGTCTGGTATATCGAAAGCCGCTTTCAGGCGGAGATATCGCTCGCCGATATCGCCGCCCATTGCGGCGTATCGCGTTTCCACCTGTCCCGGGCCTTCGCGCTGACCACCGGTCAGCCGGTGATGCGCTACGTCCGCGGCCGCCGGCTGACGGAAGCAGCGCGGGCCCTGCTGGGGTGCGACGCGACGATCCTGACCGTTGCGCTCGACGCGGGTTATGGGTCCCATGAGGCATTCACACGGGCGTTTCGCGACCAGTTCGGAATCACACCCGAAATGGCCCGGCAACGCCCAGGCGCAGCAACCCTTGCCTTCGTGGAGCCATTTCAAATGCAACCCAATCCAACCGTTACACTCACTGAACCCCGCCGGGAAACCGCCGGACCGCTGCTGATCGCCGGCCTGCGCGGCCGGTTCGACCAGGACAGCGTCTCTGGCATTCCCCTGCTCTGGCAACAATTCGGCCCCTGGTTCGGGTCCGTCCCCCGCCAGATTGGCCATGAGGCCTATGGCGTCTGTTACGACTATGGGGACAATGGGCAGTTCGACTACCTCTGCGGCGTCGCCGTTGCTGGCCTGGCCGATCTGCCGGGGGAGCTGAGGGTAGTGGAGATGCCGAAGCGGGCGTATCTGGTCTTTACGCATCAGGGCCATGTTTCCGGCCTGCACGGAACCTGGCGGGCGATCCTGGATAGTTGGCTGCCAATCTCGGGGTATCGGATGACGGATGAACCCACGTTCGAAAAATATGGCGCCGATTTTAATCCGGCGACCGGGATGGGCCGCATCGAAATCTGGATTCCGG
>CAIUPC010000193.1 GCA_903900905.1 uncultured Acetobacteraceae bacterium | reverse complement strand
GATGCTTCTGACGGGAAAGTGCATTTCGCGGGAATTAATACCCGGGCGCCCGAACCATTCGCGTATCGGCGGAAGCACCCCGTCGCGCCGAAGCAGATCGGCATCCACGCCTTCTCAGCCTTAGACAGGAGAAAGGCGTGGGTGCCGACCTGCGTCGGCATGACGGGTAACGACGGCCGGTACGTCATTCATTTTACAGGTTGGTCTCAGGCGTGGATGCGACCAGCGTCAGCATGACGCAACTGCGCCACCTGCGGTCAATTCACGCCTGGACCAACAACGCGCCAAATAAGGAATAAACGGAAAATTTGGTCGGAGCGGCGGGATTCGAACCCACGACCCTCAGTCCCCCAGACTGATGCGCTACCAGACTGCGCTACGCTCCGACCGCGGGGACGCACCCTTTAACAGCGGTCTGGGCACACCGCAACGCCCTTAAGGCAGTAAAGCGCGCAGCGCTTCCAGTTCTTCCAGCGTCTCGGTCAGCAGCGCGCGCAGCCGATCAAGCTCCTGGTCAGCTTTTGGCCGCGTGGCCATCCGCGGCACCCGCGGTTCCAACGGCACTTCCGGCTCCAGATCCAGGCCGGGGATCAGCATCTCGGGCTCCGGCGCGATCACGGCGGCGCGCTCCGCCTCCGCTTCCGCGCGTTCATCGGCGGACGGCGGCGGGATATCCTCCGACAAGCGCCCTCCCCCTTCCCGCAGCAGCCGTTGGACGCCCTTGATGGTGTATCCCTGGGTGTACAGCAGGTCGGCCACCCGGCGCAGCAGCACGATATCGTCCGGGCGGTAATACCGCCGGCCGCCGCCACGCTTGAGGGGTTTGACCTGAGGAAAACGGGTTTCCCAAAAGCGCAGGACATGCTGCGGGATATGCAGCTCATCCGCGACCTCACTGATGGTGCGAAACGCGTTGGGGGCCTTCTTGGTGCGGGCCCGCCCGCCCGTGGCGTCCAGATCGTCGTCGCCAGCCGCCTCGCTCATTCGTCCTCATCCGCGCCCGGGACGAGGCCATTGATGCGCGCCTTCAGCACATGGCTCGGGCGGAACACCAAAACCCGCCGCGGCAGGATCGGCACCTCTTCCCCGGTCTTCGGATTACGGCCGATCCGGCGGCCTTTTTGGCGCACAGAAAAGGTTCCGAAACCACTGATTTTAACGGATTCACCGTCTTGCAGCGTGGCGGAAATACGTTCCAGTACCGTCTCCAGCAAATCGGCGGATTCATTCCGCGACAAGCCGACTTCGGCGTAGATCATCTCAGCAAGGTGGGCGCGGGTTACGGTTTGCATGACCGGACGCTAGGCAGCCATGGCCGCTACGTCAAGTTTTCAAAACAGAAAATCACTCAGGATCAGGTGGTTGCACGCAAAATGGTCAAATCCGGACGAGCGCGGAACCCCAAACCAGCCCGCCGCCCAGCGCTTCCAGCAACACCAGATCGCCGCGCTTGATCCGCCCGTCCTTCCACGCCTCCGCCAAGGCCAGCGGCACCGAGGCGGCGGAGGTATTGGCGTGATGGTCCACGGTCACCACCACCCGCTCCGGCGCGAGGCCGAGCTTGCGGCCCATCGCTTCAATGATGCGGCGGTTGGCCTGATGCGGCACCAGCCAGTCGATATCGGCGGCGGTGAGGTTGTTGGCGCCCAATGCCTCCTCCACCGCTTCGGCGAGGCGGGTGACGGCGTGGCGGAACACCTCCCGCCCATGCATCACCAGATGCCCGGGCTTGTCGGGCTGGCCGACAGCGCCATCGACATAGAGGATATCGCCCAGGGTGCCCTGGGCATGGATATGGGTGGAGAGCACGCCCCGGTCGGTGCCAGCGCCCTCCCCGGCGGTCAGGAACACCGCGCCGGCGCCGTCGCCGAACAGCACGCAGGTGCCGCGATCCTGCCAGTTGAGGATACGGGTGTAGACCTCTGAGCCGATAACCAGGATGCCACGGGCGGCGCCGGAGCGGATCATGCTGTCCGCGACCGACATCGCATAGACGAAGCCGGCACAGGCCGCTGCCAGGTCAAAGCCGAAACCCTTGGTCACGCCCAGCGCCGCCTGAACCCGCAGCGCGGTCGCGGGAAAGGCCTGATCGGGGGTGCTGGTGGCCACGATGATGCCATCGACGTCGCCGGGCAGCGCGCCGGCATCGGCCAGCGCCGCCCGCGCCGCCGCGGTGGCCATGAAGGCAGCGGTTTCGTGCGGGGCGGCGAAATGGCGCTGGGTGATGCCGGTCCGCTCCTGAATCCAGGCATCGGTGGTATCGACGGTACGGGCCAGCTCGTCGTTGGTCAC
Organism: uncultured Acetobacteraceae bacterium; assembly: GCA_903900905.1. Lineage (GTDB taxonomy): Bacteria > Pseudomonadota > Alphaproteobacteria > Acetobacterales > Acetobacteraceae > Rhodopila. The sequence goes on along the minus strand of CAIUPC010000193.1, from coordinate 9,857 downwards.
GACGCGCTCAGGCAGATAAGCGCCGATACCGGCAAGGATGGAGCGGGGTGGCATCGGCGTTCCTGGTCAGCAGTGGCGAATCGCGGCGCGTGGATTCACGCGGGGGCGAGTTTGGCGGCGGAGCCGTTTTTCTCCCGGACGCCGCGCTTGTCCAGTCCGATACGGGCGAGGTCTTCCCGGATGCGATCATTGAAGCGGTGCACGACCATATCCATCGCGACATCGATGGCATGGGCGAAACCCTGGGCGTCGGTGCCGCCGTGTGATTTCACGACCACGCCGTTCAGGCCGACCATGACGGCGCCGTTGTAGCGGCGGGGGTCGAGCCATTCACGCAGGCGATCCAGGCCGGGCTTGGCCAGCAGATAGGCCAGTTTGGCGGCAATGCCATTGCTGAACACCTGGCGCAGCAGTCCGCCAATCAGTTTCAGCGCCCCCTCGGCGGTCTTCAGCGCGACATTGCCGGTGAAGCCGTCGGTGACGATCACGTCGGTGGTGCCGGCGGCGATATCATGCCCTTCGACGAAGCCATGGAACTGCGGCCCGATATGGCTGGCGCGCAGGATCTCCGCCGCGGCGCGAACCGTGTCGTCGCCCTTCAGCTCTTCCGCCCCGACATTCAGCAGCCCGATGGATGGCGCCGGCAGGCCGAGCACGCAGCGCGCGAAGACATCGCCCATGACGGCGAATTCCACGAGATTACGGACGTCGCACTGCACATTGGCGCCGAGGTCGAGCATGACCACGTCGCCGCGGGCCGAGGGGCCGATGGCTGCCATGGCCGGGCGGTCGATTCCGGGCAGTGATTTGATGACGATTTTGGCCAAAGCCAGCAGCGCGCCGGTATTGCCGGCGGACACAACGCCGGACGCCTCCCCGCTCGCGACCGAGTCGATCGCGAGGCGCATGGAGGAGTTGCGCGTGCGCAAAGCCGCCGTCGGCTTCATGTCGGAACTGATTTTCTCCGCCGCGTGGCGGATCGTGCAGGCCATGCGGGCGCGGCGGCGCTTGCTCAGGAGCAGCAGCAGACTCGGCTCATCGCCGACGAGCAGAAACCGCGCGTTCGGATGACGCTCCGCCGCGATTTCCAACCCGTCGATAACCATGTCCGGCGCATTGTCGCCGCCCATGGCGTCGACCGCCAACGTGTAGGTGCCGGTCAAGGCCGGAGCGCAGACACGCCGCTATCCAGGATCAGGCCCGGACGGCGCCCTTAAGCGCACCGCCGGCCGCGACCACTTCACGGCCGTCATAATGACCGCAATGGCTGCACACGTGATGCGGGCGCTTCAGCTCCCCGCAATTGCCGCATTCGGCATGCTGCTCTTTCGGCAGCGCCTGGTGGCTGCGGCGCATGCCGGCGCGGGAGGGGGAGGTCTTTCTCTTCGGTACAGCCATGGGACGAGTCCGCTTTTCATATTGAGCATCCCCTCGGCGGTGCGGGCCGCATGATACGGACCGCACAAGAGGAGATAACACTCTGGTCATCGTGTGAGCGGCGGCGTCTAGCAGAGGGGCGGGTGGGTCGCAAGGCGTTCCGCGATATCAGGCACGCATGACAGCGTTTTCCTTAGGCGCGCCGGGTCAATGCCGCATCACAGCCTCGCTGACCCACTGGAACTGTTCCAGCATCCGCGCCTGCGGCGTGCCGGCGAACCAGGCGCCGGTGTCGATATAGCTCTCCAGCGTCGGCACCCCCGCCTCGTACCAGCCGCCGCGCTTGCCAATCGCCTCGATATGCGCCGGAGTCGCACCGGGCAGGAAGCCGAGCGGGGCGAACATCTTGGCATGCTCTTCATAGACCGGGCGCATGGCCGCGATCGCCTTCTCCCGGCTGTCATCGAGATGGAAGAAGACGGTGCGGCCTTTGGCGAAGATGTCGGCGGTTCCCCTTCCCAGGCCCGGTCTGGAATCAGCCGCCGTAATAGACGTTGTCGCCGAGGTCCTTCATTTCCAGGATCGCGGCATCGGCGCGGCCTTCCGGGGCCTTCATCAGATGCGCCTCGGTCACCTCGGCCACCACGACGCTGTGGTCACCCAGTTCGAGCACTTCCTTGACCGCGCATTCCACCGCGGCGATGGCGATATCCAGGATCGCGCAGCCATTCGCACCGGTGCGGAAGCTGTGGCCGTTCAGCTTGCCGTCTTCGAGCTTAGCGGGCTTGAAAAAGCCAAAGGCAGCGCCCTTGCCGTCCTTGCCCAGCATGTTCAGCGTGAACTTACCCGTGCCTTTGACGACGGTATGCGCGCCCGAATCAGCCTTCACCGCGACGACCACCAGCGGCGGCCCAAAGGAGGCCTGCGTGACCCAATTAACGGTCGCGGCCCCGACGTTGCCCTTCCCGTCATCGGCGGTGAGGATGTAGATCCCGTACGGAATCATGCGAAGCGATGTTTTTTTGGCGTCGGCGTCCATTGTTCCCTCCCAGGGTTATCAGACAGCGGGGGAACGATAGCGACGGTTTGGCGGATCGGGCAAGCGGACGGGGCAGAGGCGAGAGGGAGGCTGCCAGTAGGCTACTGCCACGACCTTGTGGTTAACCTCAGGAAAAATTGAATATGCTGGTATCTGGAATGCCCAAATAGGCCTGCATTGTTCTGCCAGCTCCCAGGCACGGTCCCGACTGCGTATGATCAGACCCGCATAATACCGCCAGATGCGGGACCGCGTTCACCGGTCCATTGAGCGTGTTGCCTAAGAACTGGCCCGAAAAACTATTACGCGGCCCCATATTCCGGGTTTGCCCGAGATGATGAACAAAAGGACGAGGGGCATTGTTTTGGATATTATCGACTGTTTGATCGTAGTTTGGATCAACCCGGATCATGGCATATTTACCGGGAAGGTCATGAAAGTAAACTCTGACGCCATATTTTTGAGCAATTGTTATCAATTTCAGAAAGCTATAATGGGCGTTATAAATCAGATTCGCATTGGCTATATATTGCTGCCGCATCGCTGGATCGGCGTTGAGCGCGCCTTGATTATTCTGAAGTGGAACCGGAACAATCGGCCCTTCAATCGAGAGAATGGTTATCTTCCTGTTTACAATCAGATAAACGATCGCCTCGCGGGCATTCTGGCTCGTATGTGTCTCCCCGATGATAACAGGGCCCTGGTCGAGCGTTCGGCCTATCCTCTCGAGCAGATAGATTCGCGTATTATCAGAGGTGGTTACGCCCATCGGGGCCTCCGGTAACGGAAGATGAGACCAGGTTGCCCAGAATAATAGCGAACAACCCGGGCCACCTCAAGGCTGCCCGGGCCCGCCCGCATAGAACCTGACTTCCCGATGCTGGCGGGCCGGCAGGATGGGGAACGCGGCAGTCTCAGACCGGTTCAGTATCCAACGCGTAACCAGCCGTGCGCACCGTGCGGACCACATCCAGCTCCCCATCGCCATTGATGGACTTGCGCAGGCGGCGGATATGCACATCAACCGTGCGGGGTTCGACATGAATGTCCGGGCCCCAGACCGCGTCCAGCAGTTCCTCGCGGGTGAACACCCGCCGCGGGTGCTGCAGGAAAAACTCCAACAGCCGAAATTCGGTCGGCCCCAGATGCACCCGGCGGGCGTTGCGGGTCACGCGATGGGTCGCCAGATCCATTTCGATATCATGGAACGACAGCTGCCCCTTCACCGGCACCGTGGACGAGCGCCGCAGCAGCGCGCGCATCCGCGCCATCAGGGCTTCGATGTTGAACGGCTTGGTGACGTAATCATCGGCGCCGGTGTTCAGCGCCCGCACCGCGTCCTGATCCTCGACCCGCGCGGTCACCATGATCACCGGCAGATCGCGGGTATTCGGGCGGCGGCGCAGCTGGCGGCACACCTCGATCCCCGACATCGCCGGCAGCATCCAGTCCAGCAGCACCAGATCCGGGCGCGTTTCGGCGATGCGTGTCAGCGCCTCTTGCCCGTCGGCCGCCTCTTCCACCCGGAAGCCCTGCTTTTCAAGGTTGTAGCGGAGCATGGTCGCCAGCGGCGCCTCATCCTCCACCACCATGATCAACGGCTTGGGAAGGCTGGAAACCCCTTCCAGCATTTCGAGTTTCCCGCTCATTCGGATGGCCTCACGACTGCATAGGCCGAGGTATCACCCTTCGGCCGGGTCTCCGCCAGGACTTCGCCGCGCACGGCGTAATAAACCGTTTCAGCAATATTGGTGGTGTGATCGCCGACCCGTTCGAGGTTTTTGGCGATGAACAGGAGATGCGTGCAGGGCGTGATGTTGCGCGGATCTTCCATCATATAAGTGATCAGCTCGCGGAAGATCGCATTGTAGATATCGTCCACGACCTGATCCGACCGCCAGACCTCCACCGCCTTGTCGATGTCGCCGGCACCGACCGCATCGATGATGGATTTGAGCTGCTCTTGCACCAGCTGCAGCATATGGGCAATGCCAGCCAGTGAGAACGGCAGATGGAACTGGCTCAGAACGATGCTGCGCTTGGAAACATTGGCGGCATAATCGCCAATACGCTCCAAATCCCCCGTCATCTTCATAGACGCTATAATGAAACGAAGATCGGCTGCCATCGGCTGGCGCAAGGCCAGCAGGCGGACAACGAACTGCTCGATCTCGCGTTCCATCGCATCGACCTGCGGGTCGAGTTCGACCGCCTTGGTCGCGGCGGCACCGTCGCGGTGCAGAATGGCCTGCGCCGCCAATGCCACCTGGCTCTCCACGATGCCGCCCATCGCGGTCATCATGCCACGCAGGCGCTTCAGCTCGGTATCGTAGCTTTTAACCAGGTGTTCCGGTTCATCCGACATGGGGTTGTGTTCCTGTACGATCAGCCGAACCGGCCGGTGACGTATTCTTCGGTGCGCTTTTCCTTGGGGGCGGTAAAGATCTGTTCCGCCGGCCCCACCTCCACCATCTCCCCGAGGTAGAAGAACGCCACCTGATCCGCGCAGCGTGCCGCTTGCTGCATGTTGTGGGTGACGATGGCGATGGTGAAATCGTGCTTCAACTCATCGATCAGCTCCTCGACCTTCAGCGTGCTGATCGGGTCGAGCGCGCTGGTCGGCTCGTCCAGCAGGATCACTTCCGGCCGCACCGCGATCGTGCGCGCGATGCAAAGCCGCTGCTGCTGACCGCCGGACATGCCCATGGCGGAGCTATTGAGGCGGTCCTTGACCTCCCCCCACAGCGCCGCGCGGGTCAGCGACCATTCCACGCGTTCATCCATCGCGGCTTTGGACAGTTTCTCGTGCAGCTTCACGCCGAACGCGATGTTGTCGTAAATCGACATCGGAAACGGGGTTGGCTTCTGGAACACCATGCCGATGCGGGCGCGCAGCGAATTCAGATCGACCTTGGGATCGATGATGTTCTGACCATCCATCAGCACCTGGCCTTCGGCGCGCTGGCCGGGATACAGATCGTACATCCGGTTCAGGATCCGCAGCAGCGTCGATTTGCCGCAGCCGGACGGGCCGATCATGCCGGTGACCTGCTTGTCCGGGAATTTCAGGTTGATCTGCTTCAGCGCCTTGTGCGCGCCGTAGTAGAAATCGAGGCCGCGAATTTCAATCCGCGGCTCCCCAATCTCTGAGGAGGAGCGAACCTGCACGCCACCATGGGTCGCGGGGCTGGTCATGGAATCGGATGCCGTTGTGTTCATCACAACCTCATTTGCCGTCGCGCAGCACGTAGCGCGCGACAATGTTGATGGCGAGGACGCCGAAAGTAATCAGCAGCGCGCCGACCCAGGCAAGCTGCACCCAGTCCTCAAAAGCGGACCCGGCATATTGGTAGATGGTCACGGGCAGGCTCGCCATGGGTTTAGCAAGGCTGGTGGACCAATTCAGGTTGCCCAGGCTGGTAAACAGCAGAGGCGCCGTCTCACCGGCCACGCGGGCGACGGCCAGCAGAACGCCGGTCACGATGCCCTGCTTCGCGGCGGGGTAGCAGACCAGCACGATCATTTTCCATTTCGGCGCCCCCAGAGCGACCGCGGCTTCACGGAGCGCGACGGGGATCAACCGCAGCATGTCCTCCGTCGTGCGGACCACGATGGGGATCACGATGACCGCCAGCGCGATGCAGCCGGCGATGCCGGTAAAGCCGCCGAAGGGTGCCACCGCGATCGCGTAGACGAACAGGCCAATGAGGATGGAGGGCGCCGAAAGCAGCACGTCGGACACGAACCGCACGGCGTCGCCGAGTTTGGACCCCTGCGCGTATTCGGACAGGTAGGTGCCGACCATCAGGCCGATGGGGGTGCCGACGGCGGTGCCGATGGTGGTTTGGATCAGGCTGCCGACGATCGCGTTCAGCAACCCGCCATGCGAGCCGGGCGGCAGCGTGGAGGTCGTGAAGACCGTCAGGCTCAGCCCAAGGAACCCGCGCAGAAGCAGCGTGTAGAGAATGGAGGCCAGGAACACCAATCCAAGCGCCGTGGCACCGACGCAGAGCGCCTTCACGATGGTGTTCGTGCGATGGCGCCGGCGGCCGAGACTCACGGAACCCGCGACATCCTTGGCCGGACCAGGAACAGAGCCGCTGGTCATGACAGAGGCGCTCATGATTTGGCTCCCGGCTTGAGCAACATGCGCGAGATCGCCAGCACGATGAACGAGATCACGAACAGGATGAACCCGAGCGCCAGCAGCGATGATAGTTTCAAACTACCGCTCTGGCTTTCCGGAAATTCGAGCGCGACGATCGAGGCGATGGTGTTGCCCGGACCAAAGATCGTGGTGGCGATGCGGTTGGTGTTGCCGATAACGAAGGTGACCGCCATGGTCTCACCCAGCGCACGCCCGAGACCCAGCATGATGCCGCCCACGACGGAGACGCGGGTGTAGGGGATCACAACGCTGCGCATCACCTCCCACGTCGTGCAGCCGAGGCCATAGGCGGATTCTTTGAACACCGCGGGGACGGTCGAGAAGACGTCACGCATCGTCGCGGCGATGAAGGGGATGATCATGACCGAGAGGATCATGGCGGCGGTGAAAATGCCGGTGCCAAAGGGCGGCCCCTGGAAGAAATCGCCGATCAGCGGCAATTCGCCAAGGTTATCGATGATGAACGGCTGCACATACTCCGCCATGATCGGCACGATCACGAAGAAGCCCCACATGCCGTAAATGATGGACGGAACGGCTGCCAGAAGCTCGATCGCGGTGCCCACCGGGCGGCGGAACCAGAGCGGCGCCAGTTCGGTCAGGTAGAAGGCAATCCCGAACGCAAGCGGCACAGCCATCGCCAGCGCGAGCACGGCAGTCACCAGCGTGCCAAAGATTGGAACGGCGGCGCCGTAGACCTCCTGCACCGGATCCCAATCCGCGGAGGTCAGGAAGCTGAATCCGAACTGCCGGAAGGCGGGCAAGCCGCCAATGAACAGAACCACGATGATGCCGCCCAGCAGCAGCAGCACGAATATGCCGGCGGCCTTGACGAGACCGGCGAACAAAGCGTCGCCGAATGCGGTAGGGCGTTTCGCGGATGCGGCGATGGCTTGCGACAACGTGCTAAATCCCGATTTTTATTGACGGTTCACCCGCCGGACCAGCAGTCCGGCGGGTGTCGTGGCATCGGTGTTGTTAGTAAACGGGCTTGCCGTCCGGGCCCATGATCTGGGTGTGCCAGGCGGAGCGCACCACGTCCTGGATCGCGGCCGGCAGCGGAATGTATTCCAGGCCGGTCGCCATGGCGGCGCCATTCTTGTAGGACCAGTCGAAGAACTTGATCACATTCGCGCTGCGTTCCGCATCCTTCGGATCCTTCGGCAGTTCGATGAAGGTGGTCGAAACAATCGGCCAGCTCTTCTCACCATCGCGATCAATCAGGTTGACCGCGAAATTCTTCGCCCCGGCCCAGTCACCGGCGGACGCGGCCGCCGAGAAGGCTTCCATCGTCGGCTTCACGAAGACGCCGGACTTATTGCGAATCTGGATCGTGGTCAGCTTGTTCTGCGTCGCGAAGGCGTTTTCGACATAGCCGATACCGCCCTTGGTGTTGCGCACGGTGGCGGAGATGCCATCATTGCCCTTCGCACCCGCGCCGGCCGGCCACTTAACGGAGGTCGCGGCACCGACCTTCTCTTTCCATTCCGGGCTGACCGAGGACAGGTAGGAGGTGTAAACAAAGCTCGTGCCCGAACCATCCGCACGATAAACCGGCGCGATCGGCAGGTTCGGCAGGGTGACGCCGCGGTTCATCTCGACGATCTTCGGATCGTTCCATTTCTTGATATTGCCGGCATAGATGTCGGCCAGCATCTCACCAGAGATCTTCAGCTGGTTCATCTCAACGCCCGGCAGGTTCACGATGATGACCACCGCGCCCATGACCGTCGGGAATTGCAGCAGCTTGCCGGTTTCCAGCTTTTCCGCCGACATCGGGGCGTCGGAGGCGCCGAAATCAACCGTGCGCTGCAGGATCTGGTTCTGCCCGCCGCCCGAGCCGATCGCCTGGTAGTTCAGTTCGATGCCAATGGCAGCCTTCGCCGCCTCACCCCATTTGGTGTAGACCGGGGCCGGGAACGTGGCGCCAGCGCCGGTAATTTGCTGTGCCTGGGCAGCAGCGTTAACCGCCAGGCCGAGGGCCAGGGCGCTGATGACAGTCTTCGTGATCATGATGTGCGAGTCCTTTGCGCGTGTCACCGCTGCTGTCTAAGGAGACATCATGACAGCCGCATTGCAGATTTGTGAAGGTTCGATGACACCGACCGTCACATATCATCGACAACCGTGTCATTGATCCAGATCAGCCACCCACAAAGGGTAGTCATGCGGCGAATCACCGCACCATCGGGCAGCAGCGGGGCTCAACTCCCGAACGTATCCCGCCATTTCTCTGTAATCTCTGGCACGCCTGCCCTGATCTCCGCAACTGTCAATTGAATGACCTTACCCGTGTCCAACGCCGGGATGCCAGGGCGGGGCGGCACCCCGAGACGGATCGGATCACTGCCGACAGCCGAGACCCGGCGGGCATATTCATCGCTGAGCAGCCATTCCAGAAACAGCCGCGCCGCACCTGGGTGCGGGGCGCGGGCCGGGATCGCCGAGGGCAATACAATCACGACCGCCCCGTCCTGGGCCTGGCTCACGGCAATCGGACTGCCTTTGTCGATGCCGTGATACGCCGCCGGGCCAAAGGTTGGGGAGACCAAACACTCCCCCGCCGTCAGTAACGTCACGGGGTCCACCGCCGATCGGCCGATGCGCGGGTTGTTGGCGGCCAGTTTCTCAAAATACGTCCAGCCGTAGGTCTTCGTGATCGCCAGCACCCATGTGCCCATGCCACCACTGAACGCCGGATGCGCGCAGGCGATTTGCCCCTTCCAACGGGGGTCCAGCAGATCGGTCCAGGTTTTCGGCGCCTGCGCCTCCGTCACGCGGTTGGTGTTACGGATCAGCACAAACCGGGCGGCGTCATTCACATAGTACCAGCCGTCGTCGGAAAGCGCCCGATACACCGGCCCCAGCCCTTGCGCGTTCGTCGCCTGATACGGCGTCAAGGCGCCCTGATCCTTCAGCACCGCCATGTGGGAGATGTCGGAGGCGCTGAAAACATCGCAATGCGGCGTGTTATTCCTGATATCCATCTGCAGCCGTTGAAATGCCACCTGCCCGGTGACCCGCACGACCTCCACCTTGATGCCCGGATACTGGGCGGTGAAGGCGCGGCCCGCCGCCTCCGCCTGTTCCGCATCGATCTGGGAGATGTACCAGGTCACCGTATCGTCGGCCGCCCAGGCCGGTGTTGTGACAGACAACGCACCAAGCCCGCCGAACGCGGCGCGGCGCGTGAGAAGGTGCGACATGGATCCTCCTGGGGTCATTTCCAGTGACCCTATGCCGAGGGACCGAGCGAGGAAAGCGATTGCACTG
>CAIUPC010000192.1 GCA_903900905.1 uncultured Acetobacteraceae bacterium | reverse complement strand
TGACGGGAAGCGGCGCCGCCAGCGAGATATTAAAGGCAGCGGGAATTCCCGGACTCCTGCGGACTCGGAGTATACCAGAGGCAGTTGGATTTGACTCTCCCCCTCCCTCAAGGGGAGGGGGAGGCACCATGGGTCAACATCAAGGGCGGCTGGTATTATATTGACCTGGATAATGAATGACGTACTGCTGCCATGTACCTCGTCATGCTGCCGGAGGTCAGCATCCACGCCTGTCTTCTGTTAACCGCTATCAAGGCGTGGGTGCCGACCTGCGTCGGCATGACGGGGAACGGTGGCCGGTACGTCATTCATTTTACGAGCTGGTATTAATCCCGCCGCTCACCCGCCCGAATGCGTCCCCGAAGCGGTGCATCATCACCTCCGCCAGCGGTTGCTCCGCTGGTGCGGTCGCACCGCCGCCGCGTACCCGATAGGCGGCGGGACAGGCGGCCGCGGCCGGCTCCTGGCCTGCCTCCAAATCGCGTGCCGCCCCCAGCACCGCCCGGCGAAACCGGACCACACCCAGATCGGTTGGTCCCAAATGCTCGATCGTGCGATCCGCGATCAGGCCCTGGCTGTCCTGGATGCAGGCGTCCTGCTCCGACACGCCATCAATGCCCGTGTAACTCTCGGTCTTCTGCTTCGCGCGGTCGATCAGATAGTCGTTCTCCCGCCGGCGGAGTGGGATGTATTGCGCATCGACCTCGGCATGGACGCTGAAGCCGGCGCGGTAGCGGGCGCGTTCAGCCTCGGTCAGCGGGCGATCCGGATTCCAACTATAGCAATAGATCCAGCAGGACTCATCATCGATCGGAACCCAGGTCTGGCCGTGGTAATTGTCGCCTGGGAAGGCGTTGGGGGTCAGGCCGTGATTGGGCATCAGGAACTGGCTGATGCGCCAGTAATTTTCCCCGGGATCACCGCGCCGCGCGGCGCCAAGAACAAGACCGGCCGGATGGTCCAGAATGGTAAAGCGCGGCGCCCCATCGTCGCGCATCCAGCGGACCGTGTCGCTGCCGGTGGAGATGCGGTCCATCACCCGATTGGTGACGTCCGCGGCATCGGCGACCGACATGTGCAGGAAGGAGAAATGCGCGGTGTCCAATCCGCCCTCCGCCGCCTGGGCCCAGTTGCATTGTTGCAGTTTCTTGGAGACATACCAGTGGCTGTCAGGGAGCGCCAGGAACTCAAATTCCGGGACTGGCTGGCGGTGTTCGGGCGGGCCGAGATAGGCCCATATCACGCCGCCCCGCTCGATGGTGGGGTAGGCAAGCAAGCGGACATTCTCTTCAACCCGGTCCCGCTGCGGCCCGGGTTCGATGGTCGGGACCGCGAGGCAGCGCCCATCGGTGGCGAATTTCCAGCCATGGTAGACGCAGCGGATGCCGCCACCCTCATTGCGGCCGAAGAACAGGTCCGCGCCCCGGTGCGGGCAGCGCGGGGAGACGAGGCCGACAATGCCGTCGGTGGCCCGGAACAGGCGCAGGTCCTCGCCCAGGATGGTCACCCGCAGCGGCGGGCCGTCGGGTTCGGGCAGTTCGGCGCTGAGGGCGACGGGCTGCCAGAAGCGGCGGAACAGGCCGCCCATCGGGGTGCGCGGGCCAGTGCGGGTCAGGAGTGTGTTATCCAGGTCGGAGAGCATGCCATGGGTCCTTCGACAGGCTGCGATGCGGTGCGTATCAGGGATGCCTGACGAGTATCCGAAGCTTCCCGGCTGACTGTACGCGTAGAAATCCCTTCATGATTCGCGACAGAAGCGGCCCAGGCACGGGACGCTCATAGGTGAAACTGCTGCGATGGCCGGGAATGAGACACATATCGCCATTCGGCCAGCGGTCCACGTTGACTTCTGAGACAATGACGTAGGACGGTTGCAAGTCCGGCAAACCGATGTGGCGTTTGTCGCCCGGGGTCAGTTCGATTCCCATTTGGTCTGGCCCGGGTCTGTCGGACTGGATAAGCAGGACCAATACCTCATGGTCGCGCGCCAGATGGCGATCGGATATTGCCTGCCCGCTTTCGTCATGAACCGGCGTGCCGGAGATCGTTTGGCCTGCTTTGAGAGGAAACAGCAGGCAGCAGGGGCGTTCTTTGCCCACCTGCTCGCCGCGTTCGTATTGCCATATCCGAAGGAAACGATAGCGAAAAACCAGTCCTGGGCAAGGCTCGGGAATTTTTGCCATCAGCTGGCGCGGGACTCCGCAGGACCGGCGGTTTCGTCGAGCAGGCCACCGATGAGGTCTGGTTCCGAATCGTCGGACGGGCAGGAACCTGCGATTTCGCGCATCTCCGCCAGCAAATCGTCCGAGAACCGCGCGGCTTGCAGTACGGTATGGCGCCGCCCACGCATCCGGTCGAACTCGTCAATCGACAGCATCACCAAGCGGGGGCGTCCACGGTAGGTGATGATTGTCGGCTCCGAGAGCGCGGATTGCTGCACCTCGGCCGGATGGCGTTGAAGCTGTTCGGATGTAAAGACCTGCATAAATGCCTCCATCGCCCATACTTGGCATTTTCTGCCATTTTGCAAGCGTCGCGATTGGCGATTATGCCGCCGCGATCGCCGCGTTCAACGCCTTGACCCCAGCGGCGGGGCCGTCCGGATGGTTCCAGATACAGCCGACAACGGCCAGGAAATCCGCCCCGGCGCGAACCAGTGGCCCGCAATTCTCCGCCGTGATGCCGCCAATAGCGCAGCTGGGGATTTCCATCAGCTCATGCCACCAGGCGAGGATCTCCGGATCGACCTGATTGGTGACGGTCTTGGTGGTGGAGGGGAAGAAGGCGCCGAAGGCAATGTAATCGGCCCCATCCTCCCCGGCGGTCATGGCCAGATCGCGGCTGCCCTTGCAGGTCACGCCGAGCATGAGGTCCGGCCCCATAATCCGCCGCGCCTCCCGCGCCGGCATATCGTCCTGCCCCACATGCGCGCCGTCGCAGCCGGTCGAAACCACCAGGTCGGCTCGGTCGTTCAGCAAGAACGCCACGCCGCGCTTTTGCGTCACCGGACGCAGCACATCGATGGTGCGCTTCCAGACGCTGTCGCTGACATCCTTGATGCGCAGCTGCACCGCCGCCACGTCGCCGGCATCCAGCGCCATGGCGAGCTGGTCCGCGAAGGCCAGCGGGTCGAACCGCTCCGGCGTGATCAGATAGACGCGGCAGCGGTCTTCACCGCCGCCGCTGCCCGCTGCCACCGCGTCAGGCCTTGTTCTGGTAGATGTCGACGATCTTGCTCAACATCTCCAACGCCGCTTCGCGTGGGCGCTGGAAGGTGTTGCGCCCGATGATCGAACCATTGGCGCCGCCATCGCGCAGGCCTCGCACTTCTTCGTAGACGCCGTCCAGATCCTTGGCTTCGCCGCCGGAGAACACCACCACGCGCTTGCCGGCAAACGAGGCCTGCATGACATGCGCGACGCGCTTGGCGAGGGTGGAACCGTCGAACTTCTCATAGGTTTTCTTCGCCGCTTCCAGGCCGATATGAGCGGTGGGCGGCTTCACCTTGATGATGGTGGCGCCCATCAGGGCGGCCATCTGGGCGGCATAGGCGCAGATATCGACGGCGGTTTCGGCGGCCTTGTCCAGCGCCGGGCCGCGCGGATAGCTCCAGACCACCACCGCGAGGCCGGCGTCCTTGGCTTCCAGGGTCAGTTCGCGCAGCTCTTCCATCTGGGCGAAGGCGTATTCGCTGCCGGGATAGATGGTAAAGCCGATAGCGGCGCAGCCCAGGCGCAGCGCGTCCTTCACGCCGGCGGTCACAGCCTGGTCCTTGTTGGTGGCCAGGCTGTTGGAGCTGTTGACCTTCAGGATGGTCGGGATCTGGCCCGCGAAGGTATCAGCGCCCTGCGCCAGCATGCCCAGCGGCGCGGCATAGGCGTTCAGCCC
>CAIUPC010000191.1 GCA_903900905.1 uncultured Acetobacteraceae bacterium | reverse complement strand
CTCTTCCGTCATCGCTCCCCACCGTCATCCCCGGGCTTGTCCCGGGTACCTATCGCGGCACCGGTGGAAACCTTGGTCCCCGGGACAAGCCCGGGGATGACGTGGCGGAGGAAAAAGGGGGTGCGAAGGGCTTACGTCCGCTTCAACCGATCGGCGAATTGCTTGCGGAATTTGACGACTTTCGGGGCGACGACGACCTGGCAGTAGCCGGTCCAGGGGTTGCGCTCGAAATAGTCGTGGTGCTCTTCCTCCGCTTCGTAGAACACCTTGATGGGCTCGATCTCGGTCACCAATTTGGCGTTGCCCCAGATTTTGGAGTCCGCGATCTCGGTCATGATCTGCCGCGCCGTGGCCGCCTGGGCGTCGGAATGGGTGATGATGATCGAGCGGTACTGGGTCCCGACATCATTGCCCTGCCGGTTCAGCGTCGTCGGGTCATGGATCGTGAAGAACACCCGCAGCAGGTCGGCGTAGGACAGTTCAGCCGGGTCGAACTTCACCTGCACCACCTCGGCATGGCCGGTATTGCCGCCACAGACGGAGCGGTAATCGGGGTTGGCCATATGGCCGGCCGCGTAGCCGGACATCACCCAGCTGACGCCGCGCAGGTCTTTGAACACCGCCTCCAGGCACCAGAAGCAGCCGCCCCCGAGGGTCGCGGTTTCCTCGCTCATGTCGTTGGTTCCTCTTGTTCGAGCCCATACATCTTACAGGGGAGATTGGCGCCGCCAACAGCCCCGCCCCTTGAACCCAGGGCATTGCACGCCCCACTGTTAAGCATGGACATCGCAGCGCCGCACGCGGAAATCGATCTCGCGATCACCGGCATGACCTGCGCGGCTTGCGTGAGCCGGGTGGAGAAGGTTTTGGCCCGCGTGCCGGGCGTCACCGCGGCCAGCGTCAACCTGGCGACCGAGCGGGCCCGCGTGACCGCGGACACTCCGGATGTGGCGCCGCTGATCCGGGCGGTGGAAAAAGCCGGTTACGGCGCGAGCCTGGTCGAGGAGGCCGCGCCCTTGGCGCCACCGCCGGACCGGTCGGAACTGATCCGCGTCCTGATGGCCGCCGGCCTGTCGGCACCGCTGCTGATCGGCATGGCAATCCCCGCGCTGATGCTGCCGGGCTGGGCACAGTTTGCGCTGGCGACGCCGGTGCAGTTTGTCCTGGGCTGGCGGTTCTACGTCGCGGGCTGGCATGCGGCGCGGGCGCTGTCGGGCAACATGGACCTGCTGGTCGCGCTGGGGACCTCCGCCGCCTGGGGGCTGTCGACCTGGACCTGGCTCCCCAGCGGGCATGCGCATGGGCTGTATTATGAGTCCTCGGCGCTGCTGATCACCTTCATCCTGTTCGGCAAATATCTGGAAGGCCGGGCCCGCCGCCAGACCGGCGCCGCCATCCGGGCGCTGATGCAGTTGCGGCCGGACACCGCGCGCATCCGGCGCGACGGTGCCGATGTGGATGTGCCCATCGGTCAGGTGCGGCGGGACGATCTGGTGGTGGTGCGGCCAGGGGAGCGCATTCCCGTCGATGGCGTGGTGACGGAGGGGCTGGGCGGCGTCGATGCCTCCATGCTGACCGGTGAGAGCCGGCCGGTGGAGGCGGAGGCCGGCACCCCTGTCGCTGCCGGCGCCATCAACATCGACGGAAATCTGGTCATCCGCACCACGGCGGTGGGACATGAAACCACGCTGGCGCGGATCGTGCGGCTGGTTGAGGGCGCGCAGGCTTCGAAGGCGCCGATCCAACGGCTGGCGGATCGGGTGAGTGGGGTTTTCGTGCCGGTGGTGCTGGTCGTGGCATTGGTGACCTTCGCCGGATGGCTGCTGGCGGGGGCAGGGGCGGGGACAGCGCTGATCCATGCGGTGGCGGTGCTGGTGATTGCCTGCCCCTGCGCTTTGGGCCTGGCGACTCCGACGGCGATCATGGTGGGAACCGGCGTGGCGGCGCGGCACGGTATCCTGATCCGGGACGCGGCGGCCCTGGAAGTGGCGCATGCGGTTGATATCGTGGCGTTCGACAAAACGGGGACGCTGACGGAAGGGCGGCCCCGGCTGGTTGATGTGCTGGCGTTCGGTGGTGATCGGGATGCGGTGCTGCTGCTGGCGGCGTCGTTGCAGGCGGGGAGCGAGCACAGCCTGGCTCGCGCGATGCAGGAGGCGGCGGCCGACAAGGCACTGTCGCCGTGCTCCGGCTTTCAGGCGCTGCCGGGTCGTGGGGTGCGCGGGATTATCGCGGGTCGGACGGTGGTTTTGGGCAATCGCCGGCTGATCGAGGATGCCGGGCTGACCCTGCCGGAGGCCCCGGACAGCCCGGGCCACACCCTGTCCTGGCTGGCCGAGATCGGACCGGAACCGTGCGTGCTGGCGCGGTTTGCATTTGGTGATACCCCGAAAACGGGCGCGGCGGCGGCCATGGCGCAGCTGCGCGGCATGGGCTTGCAGACGATCATGCTGACGGGTGACGGACCTGACGCCGCGCGTTCGGTGGCAACCGCGCTGGGGATCGATCGCGTCCTGGCCGAGGTTCTGCCCGCTGATAAGGCCGCCGAAATCGCCCGCTTGCGCGCCGATGGCAGCGTCGTCGCGATGGTGGGTGACGGGATCAACGACGCCCCGGCTCTGGCGGCGGCTGATATCGGGATGGCGATGGCGACCGGCACCGATGTGGCGATGGAAACGGCCGGGATCACATTGATGCGCGGGGATCTTGAAATGGTGGCGCAGGCGATCGATATCTCCCGCCGTACGATGGGGAAGATCCGCCAGGGGCTGTTCTGGGCCTTTGCCTACAACGTGCTGGGCATCCCGTTGGCGGCGCTGGGGTATTTGAGCCCGGTGCTGGCGGGTGCGGCGATGGCGCTGTCCTCGGTGAGTGTGGTCGCGAATGCTTTATTATTGAAACGCTGGCGTCCTTAACCTTTGGTTAAGAACTCTCTGCTCTACTGCGCCCTGAGCCAGACCGGAGAGTAAAGTGACCGACGCCGCCACCATCCGCACCGAAATTGAACCGCTGTTCGAGTCTCTGCACCGCTTCGTCGATCGCCGGATCGCGGAGCTGAGCATGGAAATCAACGCGACGGTTCAGCTGGTGGATTACAGTGAGACCAATCTGTCCGGTCAGCTCGGCCGCATGCAAGAGCAGATCGCAACGCTGGTTGCCATGCCCAACGCCGCCACCCGCAACAGCGGGTTGGAGCTGGAGGCCGTTGTGCAGGCGACGGAGACCGCGGCCAACCGGATCATGGAGGCGGCGGAGGCGATTGGTGACTGGCTACGCAGTGGGGAGCGTGATGCGGACTCGCTTGAGGCGGTGGCCGAGCGGGTGAACGCGATTTTTGAGGCGTGCAGCTTTCAGGACATCACAAGCCAGCGCATCCGCCGGGCTATCGAGCATTTGCAACAGGTGGAGACCATGCTGACCGATCTCGCGCCCGGCACCGCCGCGCATCCATCCGTTGAGGTTATAGCGCCTAACGGCCCCGACCTTGTTCAGGACGATGTCGATCGCCTGTTCGGATAACGATGTTGGTCTAACCCGCTCCGTTGCTGATCGGCCGCGTGAGCGCTTCCTAGGAAACCGAGACGGGAACGACCAGCACATTGGCCGGCTCGACCCGCACGCCATTTCCGAAATCTTCGACCAGGATCCGCTTCGGGCCAGGCTTCAGGAAATCGAACGCCACCGTTTCACGCCATACCGCCGGATCGCCGGCCGGGGCGAGAGAGTAACCCGAACTGCTACGGAAGCGGTGTTCGATCTTGCCGGTGATCGAATCCTCGATCTGCAGATGGAAGTAGCCCTGGGCATGGCCGCCAGCGTTGTTGCGTGCGACGATTTCAACCTCGTTGACGGCCAAACCAATATGGTTGGCCTGGAACCAGATGGGCACACGTTGCTGCATGCATTCCAGCACGGCATCGCAGCCGATAATATTTGCCAGCTCTTCCGCGACGGCGATGTTCATGCCGTGGCTTTTGACGGTGTCGTAGAAATCGCGGGTTTCCAGCGGATCCATATCGCTTGGGCGCTGCTTGAAACCGGCAGTGGCGTGGTTCAGCCCCACCAATTTCGGGGATCGTATGTCCGGTTGTGTCGGATAGTCGGCGAACAACCAGGAAAAGCTCTCCGGGCGGAAGGCACCGGCGATGCGCGGGCCATCGGTGGAGGCAAGCCGGAAAGGCAGGTCGGTCACGGCAGCCACCGTCCACTCAAGCACCGACCGCGGCACGAGTTCCATCGCGAGGTCGGAGGTGCAGCCGGTAAGAGACCATGGCAGGACCGAGGCGCCCAGCAATTGCAGGCCACGCCGGCGCGAGATCATCATAGACTGGTTAGACATCGTGCGCGTACCCTCTCGGCGTCTGAAGACGGAGCGTCGTTCGGTCATTTTTTGCAGGGAGCGAGGAAATCCCCCGCGCCCGGCTGTTGGTAAAAGCAGATACGGTCGAGTTTCCGCCGCATGTCATCGATCGTAGCTGCGGTTGCTTCGAGCCGTTTACGTAACCCTTCGCCACCGCCAGTGTCTTCGGCTGTTTGCCGAACCCCGGCCACCGCGACACGCGACAGTTCCTGCTGCAACACGGCGATCTTTTGAGCGTCCGCAGCCTGACGCTCAGCGGCCCGATTCACGTCGGACCGAAGCCTGTCAATCTCCTGGGCGGAATCGGCTCTTGCCTTTTCCAAGGCGGCAAGTCGCGCCGATTCCTGATCAGCCGGCGCCGCGCATCCCGCGATCATGGCCATGGCAACAGCCAATGATAAAAATCTGAGATGCATTCCCGCCCCGACGATCGTCAGCGAACCCTGAAATCCCGTGTAACCCAAACGCGACGTGGGGGCAATCCTCAAACGTGGACACCGCTCCGGTTGTGCAGCGGAGGTCGGCGTCGATTATGTTACAACCATTAGGATACATACCCCGGATCATACGTCGATGCTCTTAGATATCCCGGCATCTGGTCAATGTCCGGCGGGGCGATTAGGTTGAGGAAGGGAGGAACAATGACCATGCCACTCGCGCGGCGCCGTTTTGCCGTCGGCCTTGCGGCCGCTTCATGGCCGCTGTCACGGGCCGGCGCGGATACGTCCGGGCTGGAGACGGCTGCACGGAAGGAAGGCAATCTGACATGGTATGTTGCTCAGGTCGATTCCGAAACCGCTGAACTAATGGGGCGGTCGTTCACGGAACGCTATCCGGGGATCAAGGTTTCGGTCATTCGCACGACCGGCCAGGTTGCCTATGAGCGCCTGTCGCAGGATCTCAAGAACAACGCGCCGCAGTGTGATGTGTTCAGCACCACCGACATCGCCCATATGCCGGCCTTGATGAAGCGAAACGCCATCGCGCAATACACGCCGGAGAATGCGGCTTATATCGCCCCATCGTTTCAGGGGCTGGGGCAGGACGGATATTATTATCCCACCACATCCACTTTAATGTTGATGATTGTCAATAGTCAAAAGGTAAAGCCGGAAGAAGTGCCCAGGGCATGGACTGATCTGCTCGACCCCCGCTGGAAAGGTCGTCTTGCATTTGGTCATCCCGGCTTCAGCGGCTATGTTGGGGTCTGGACCGTCGCGATGCGTCGGCTCTATGGCTGGGAATTTTTTGAAAAATTAGCAAAAAACAATCCGCGCATCGGACGATCCGGAAATGACCCGATCACGTTGCTGAATGCAGGTGAATGTTTGGTGGGGTTAGGGCCATTGGGGACCAGCATGCAGTCTTTTGACAAAGGCAATCCAATCTCGGTGGTCTACCCGAGTGATGGCGCGATTCTGTGTACTGGTCCCTCCGCGGTCATGGCCAGCGCGCCGCATCCAAACGCTGCCCGTTTGTTCGCGAACTGGCTCATGAGCCTGGAATTTGCGCGGCTCTGTGCGGACCAGCGGGTTGACGCGGTGCGGGCTGAAGTGCCGCCAAAGGCCGGTGTGCGGCCGCTATCCGAGGTGAAGCTGCTGCGCTTCACAACCGCCGAATTGGCCAAGGAGGTTCCAGAGGTGATCGAGTTGTGGCGGGATACCTTTATATAATGTGCAGTGCAGCATGAACGGCGCCAATCCGGGTTTGCGCGCGCGCGCCTTCGACCCGCTGATCTTCCTGTGGATCCTCCTCGCCGCGATCCTGGTGTTTCTGGTCGTGAACCCTTTGTTTCAACTGGTGAATACCAGTTTGCAAGAGGTCGACACCGGCAACTTCACGCTGATGAATTACGTCACGGCCTATTCCCGGCCGCGTTATCTGACGGCGATGTGGAACTCCGTGAGGCTGGGCTTCACCGTGACTGCGATCTGTCTGGCGTTCGCGGTGCCCATGGCCTGGGCGGTGTCGCGCACCGACATGCCCTGCAAGGGTCTTATCCGGTTACTGGTGCTTGGCGCGTTCATCACCCCGCCCTATCTGGGCGCGATCGGCTGGATCCTGCTGGCGGGACCGAATTCCGGCTGGCTAAACCGGGTCTGGATGGGACTGACCGGCGCCGAAGAAGGCCTGTTCAACATCTATTCATTCGAGGGGCTGGCGTTCAACATCGCTGTCTACTCCTTCCCCTATATCTTCATCTTCACCAGCGCTGCCTTGGATGTCGTATCGTCGGAGATGGAGGATGCCGCGAACATCCTCGGCGCTGGCGTGATGCGCACCACACTGCGAATCACCTTGCCCATGGTGGCGCCCGCGATCATGGGCGGGGCGATCATCACCTTCCTGGAGGCCATCGCGCTGTTCGGGTCCCCGGCGCTGATCGCTATTCCCGCCCGGTTCAATGTGGTGACGACCCAATTGCTGCAGTTCTTCAGCCAGCCGATTCGGGCGGAGGTGGCGGCTGCCTACGCGGTGCCGCTGTTGCTGATCACGGTTGTGTTATTCGGCCTGCAGCGTTGGCTCGTGCGCCGGCGCGGTTATGTGGCGCTGACCGGGAAAGGCGGAGAGCGCCGGATCATGGAACTCGGCCCCTGGCGTTACGTCATGCTGGGCTATTCATTGTTCGTGCTCTCGTTATCGGTCCTGTTGCCCTACATCGTGCTGTCTCAGGCCGCCTTGGCGAAGGCCTGGGGCCGTGGGTTTAGCTGGGACAATCTGACTTTCCACAATTTCCATTACCTTCTGTTCCAGCATGAGACCGCGGCGCAATCCGTGATCAACAGCTTCACCTATGCCGCGGCGGCAGCCTGCATCGCCATCACGCTGGGGCTCTCGATCGCCTATATCGTCAGCCGCAAACTACTGCCCTACGCCGGGATCCTGAGCTTTCTGGCCATGGCGCCATTCGTGGTGCCGGGGATCGTCTTGGCGATCGCGTTCTACGCCGCTTACGCACCCCCGCCGTTCACTCTGTATGGCACTGCGACCATCCTGATCCTGGCGTTCGCCACGCGCTTTTTGCCTATCGGCTTCGCCAATGCAGATGCCGCGATTCGCAGCATCAATCCGGAGATGGAAGAGGCGGTCCGTATCCTGGGCGGCGGCCGTCTGGTCGCGATCCGTAAGGTGATGGCGCCGCTGATGAAGCGCAGCCTGATCGGGGCCTGGCTGCTGGTCTTCATCCCCGCTACCAGAGAGCTTTCAAGCGCTCTGTTCCTATATGGTCCAAAGACCCGTACGATGTCCGTCATGTTGATGGACATGAGCGAGGAAGGCAATTTCGAGCATCTCGCCGCCCTCGGATTCCTGCTGCTGGCCGCGACGCTGGTGATCGTCGGGCTGGCCTCCATGTTATTAGGCCGCGATTTCATGCTGCGCCGGGAGCGTCAATGAGCCACGCACAAACCGCTAAACTGTCACTGTCCGGTCTGGGCAAGAGCTTCGGCCCCGTGCCCGCGGTGGTCGATGTCGATCTGGCCTTGCGGCCCGGGGAGTTCGTGTCCCTGCTCGGGCCGTCCGGTTGCGGCAAGACGACGACATTGCGCATGATCGCCGGCTTTATGAAACCGACGGCAGGCTCCATTTCCGTGAACGGGGTTACAGTATCGTCCACCACGCAGGTGGTGCCGCCGGAAAAGCGCGGCATGTCGATGATTTTCCAGAGCTACGCGATATGGCCCAATATGACCGTGGGCGAGAACGTGGCGTTTGGCCTGAAACTGCGCAAGCTGGGCAGCGCGGAGGTCGTGCAGCGGGTCGATCGCATTCTGGACACGGTGCAGCTCCGCCACCTCAAGGACCGTTATCCGGCGGAACTGTCGGGCGGGCAGCAGCAGCGCGTGGCGCTGGCGCGCGCGATCGTGATCGAACCGGAGGTGCTGCTGCTGGACGAGCCGCTGTCCAACCTCGATGCCAATCTGCGGGAGGAGATGCGCAGCGAAATCCGCCGCCTGCATGATGCCTTTCGGATCACCACGGTCTACGTCACGCATGATCAGTCGGAAGCGATGGTGACCTCCGATCGGATTGTGGTCATGAACCATGGCCGGATCGATCAGGTGGATGATCCGGTCGCGTTGTACAACCGGCCGAAGACGCGTTTCGTGGCGGGTTTCATTGGCCGGACCAACTTCCTGGACGGCCGCGTGGACGGCGGGCAGATCGTGTTTCCGGGCTTTACCGTTCCGCTGGGGTCTGTCCCGGATTCCCGGGGGCTTACCGGGCCCATCAGCTTTTCCGTCCGGCCTCAGACAATTGAAATCGCCACCGGCCGTGGCGCATCCACGGATGCCGGCTGGTGGGTGCGTGGGACGGTCACTGAGCGGTCTTATTTGGGCGAATACTGGGAATACGTGGTGCGGCCGGATGGCGGCGACCTGCGCCTGCGGGTCACCACTCCGCCCATGACGGTTTATGACGCCGGGCAAGCCGTGTGGGTGAGGATTGACCCGGACCGGGCGGCGCCAGTGCCCAGTCCCGCGAACGGTGGTGCGCAATGATCAAGACAACGTGAACGGCTGGAGCACCGGGCAGGGATTGGCATTGCCGGCCTGCCTGCCCGGGTTGGCGCAGCGAAATAACTGATATTATAGCGCCCGATTTGTAATACTATAGTATTTCCACGTGCATAAGGCCCTTGTGCGAAGGTGACGGCGCGTTGCCATTTGGGGCTTAGGGCTGGCGTTATTGCATTGACTTGCCTACGTAAATGGTAAAATTGTAACGTCCCTGACCGTGCCGGAATCATTCCGCATGCTGGGGTAGCGCCATTTGAGTGATTATTTGAAGTCTGGGGCGTTAATTCCGGCTTGGACCGGATCTCATGCTCCGCACGCTGATCACGATTATTGGAGCTGGTAATAAACATTTCACTGGCGACGAACAGAAAAATAGTGTCCATCGGAATCCAAGCGTTGACAGGCGGTGCGAGGCATGGGCTCGAAGCCACGCCGGAATGAGTGGCTTGCCGATTTCACTGCACTGGCCTGAAAAAGGATGTTGCAAAAATTTAGAATGCATCCATAATTCGGCGGTCTCTGAATGGGTTTCAAGCAAGCAGCCTGTCGGATTTACGGCGGAGTAGTCGATAGTGACCATTGGTTTTTCCGGAATTACCGTGCCGGGTACGGCTGGCAGCATGGTCACGGTCACCGCTGGGGCGGGCGACCATTTTAAACTTGCTCAAAGCATGGCGGACGCGCTCGCGGTCGCCGCGGGCCACGCCTCGTTGCCTGGCTCTCCCGCGGTTCCAAACACGCTCACGGTCTCATCGGTGGGATCGGGCGCATTGGTCACTGCGGCTTCCGTCGGCGGATCAAATACGAGCGAACTGCTGATCGCGAGTCTGGGAGGTGGAATCACCTCTGTGCCGGCGAGCCCCAACATTGGGGCCGGCTACAGTTTCGTGGTCGACGTGGCTGCTTCGTCCAATACCGTTATAGCCAGCAACGCCCATTATAGCGGCGTCGCGGTCCTGGCCAACGACGTTGGCAATACTATTATTGTTGACGGGGTTAACACCATCCCCGGCAGCACATCCGTCCCCTCCGGGGCCTACTCGCCCACGCATACGTCGGGACCGCCAGTGCTCGGCGCGGCCATCGCGGCGACCGGCGGCAATAATTTTATCCAGGTGACGGCGACCAACTACATTGTGTCCACGGGCGACGGCAACGACACGATCGTCGCGAGCGGCGCTGGTTCCGTCGGCGCCGGCTATGGTTCCAACATCATCAGCGTCACTGGCTCCCCGGTCTACGTCGAAGCGCTGGGCCATGATACGATCAGCCAGGTGAATGGCGACGCCACCGTTAATGCGCAGTCCGTGGGTTCCGGGCTGTATGTATCCGGGGGCAGCTTCAGTTTCGACACTCTGGTCGTCAATATCGGCACATCTGGGACCATGCCTGGGGCCGGCAGCGGCGCGAAGGTCGTGGCGGGTGCAGGCTCGACATCTGTAACACTCGCCGGGGCCAATGGCGTTGTAAAAGGTGGCACCGGTTCCTTGTATGTCGCTGCCAGTGGGGCGAACGACGCCATCGTCGCCGGGGCTGGTTCTTCGACTATTTCCACCTCGGGTCCCGCGGCCTCCATTTATGGGGCCGTCTCCATGGGCGGGCCGATGTTCGTGAACGACTCCTCCGCGGGTGGATTTGTGTCAGCCCGGCAGGCGTCGTCCTCCAACATTGTCGTCAGCGGTGATTCGGTCGCCGTTTATGGCGGTACTGGGGCGATGAACCTGCTGTTCAGCGGAACCCACAATACGCTCTCGGGTGGCACGGGTGGCTCCAGCGCTGCGGTGACCGTATCAGGCACGAACAATGTCGTGTTCGGCGGAACCGGCGATTTTACCGCGCTTGTGAACAATGCTTCGAATACGGTCATTGCCGGCGGCGCCGGATCGACCATCACCGCCGCGGCCGGTGCCGTGGTGTCAGGGCATGACAACGCGACCGGTCCCTTGGTGTTCATCGGTGGTGCTGGTACCTCCTCCGTTATTGGCGGGGCGGGTGGTACGGACCTGGTGACCGTTGGCACCGGTGGCGTGCTCTTCGGAAGTGGCATAAACGCCCACGCTACGGTGACAGGTGGCACAGGGCAGGCTACCTTGTTCGGTGGCGCCGGGAGTATGGTCACATTCCTTGGAAGCGTTGGCGGCGGCGCATATTTCGTCGCTGGCTCGGGTAATGAGACACTGCTGGCGGCCGCGTCGGCCACCAATAACACTTTTGCGGGCAGTTCCGTGGCGGGGACCCAGCAGCAATTTATCGGTGGAACCGGCTCTGATACCCTGATGGCAGGCGCGGGCGCCGTGACCATGACAGGCGGAGCCGGGAGTGATGCTTTCGTGTTCTTCCATGCGGCGACCTCTGGCGCGGCCGATGTCATCACCGATTTCACGTCAAGCGATAGCCTGTTTTTCGTCGGCTACGATTCAACGCAATCGGCCACCTTGCTGCAGGCCAACGCTTATGGGCCTGCGGTCGCCAGCCCTGGCAATTCGGGCCTTACGTTGAAACTGTCCGACAATACGACGGTCACCTTCACCAACCTGACTGATATCCATCAGTTGGATGGCCGAATCCTCTACGGCTAATCGCATCGGTTTCACCGGGCCGCCCAAACCCGGCGGGCCGACCGCCACAGGACTCGCAAAGGGCGTAGTGCTGCGGAGGACCAACGCAGTACCTGCTGCATCTCTTGCAGCGTCTGGCGTTGCGCCGCCACGGTCGCCTGAAGGTCGCGCACCAGCGAAGCTTGCTGCGACGCAAGGGCCGTACCTGGGTTCTGACCAGCCGCGAATTGCGCCTGCTCGGCTGTCTCGATCAGCTGCTCGCGGAGCAATGCCATCCGGCACGCTTGCAACGCCGCCGCATCGGCCATCGGTTTCGCACCCCGCACAAGAAGGGCGAAGAACTCGAAGCGTTCAGGACCATGCAGTGATGCGATATGCCAATCGATCGCGCCGATTTGTCCAAGCTCCAGTATGGCCAGTTTGAACCCAGCCGGGGTAAAGGGCCAGACATGATAGTCGGCATATAGGCTGCCTGGGTCCTTGGTGTATTGCCGCAGTACGCCCTCCGCCGTCGAGAACGCGTCGACGAACGAAGGTGAGCCAACTGGATGCTGCCCCCAGGCCAGCGCACCATCGATCGTCACGGCATAGGCTGTTTGATCCCATGCGATACGCAGCCCATGCCGAACATGGGCAGCGGCGTGGGCTTCAAGCAGGGCGCCGGTTGTCGGGGCGGGCCGGAAATAGTCGAAGCAAAACCGCCGATCGGGCAGCGCGATGGAGATGGCGCCGTCTTGGGTGAGGAGTTGCTGCGCGGAGTTCAGGAAACCGATGAGGTCGGGAAGATGCTCTAACACATGACTGGCAATGAGCAGGTCAAACCGGCCAAGGAGAGAGGCGGGGATGGCCTCGTGCAAGGGACCGGATTGCCAGATGGTATCGACATCCTCGATCACGGTCAGGTCTACGGAGGCATCAGTATATTTTTGACGGAGGGCGTCGCGCGGCGCTTGATCCACGACATGGGTTTGCCAGCCGGCCGCTTTCGGCGCGACGGGGCAATAGCCGGCGCCGATTTCGAGGATTCGGCTGGCTTTGGTCGCGCTGTGGAGCAGGCGAGCGATGCGATCCATGCAACCTCCGACTGACAGGGGCCGCTAGCGTAGCAAGCGCCGCAGGGCGGGCCGGATGGCCGCCACCGCCGGGTACAGGATCCGAGCAAGTGGCGGCGTGCCCAAAAGCGGCAACAAGATACGCATCAGCGCGCGAACCCGCGGCTGTTGCATTGGCATGATAAACCGCAAATCCGTGACGGCGCTTTGCAACGCCTCCTGACGGCCTGCCTGAAGCGCCATGGTGTATTCCCGGACCAGCCATGGGAAAAAGCGAGGCACGATCAGGTCGCGTGTATAGTAACGCCCGCGGACCGGGGCATCCGGGTATTCATCCAGCAATTTTCGCAGATAGATCATGCGGCTCCGCGCCATGCGGGCGGAAAAGGACGAACTGGTGTCAAAGATGCGCCATTGCGCGAGGGCGCGGTCGATGAAAATATTGTCGTAGCCGGCACGGAATATTCGTAAGAATAAATCGTCATCTTCGAATCCTGACAGCCGTTCGTCGAACCCGCCGACAGCATCGAAAGCGCTCTTTCGCATCAACGTGGATGTCGGCAGGATGAACATGTCTGTTTTGAGACAGTCGATCAGATTCCGCTTCGGGTGGACCACGTTCTGCGCATTCCGCAGACAGTCGCGTCCGACCATTTTGCCCTCGATGTCGATCTCATCGAGGTTGCTGTAAACAAAGCCAAGCTCTGGATATCGCCGCTCCCGGAACGGTTCCACCAGTTCCGCCAGATGGTGCGGGTACCAGATATCGTCTTGATCAAGTAGCGCGATGAGTGTCCCCCGCGCATGTGCGATCCCGGCATTGCGGGCGGCTGATTGGCCGCCATTCGATTGCCGCAGCAGGGTGATTGGATGCTGCGAGGCTAAGCGTTCCACCACCGCCACGCCGTCATCGGTTGAGCCATCATCGACGACGATGATTTCGTCCGGCGGCAAGATCTGCGCGAAAATGCTGCTCAGCGCGGCCTCGATGAAGGGGGCACCATTGTACAGCGGGATGACCGCGGAAATTGTCGGAGTGTCGTTTTGCATAAGCAGCTCTTGATAATGCACTCCCTTACCAGACCCTCCGGGACAGCGGGAGGGTCTGTTATAATATGCCAGTCGCTTTCAGTGAGGCCAGCTTTAAGTGAGCGGTGGTTGCCGGCGGCGGAGGGGCGCGGGATAAGCGAGGTCATGACCCGAGGAGACCGCATCCCATGAGCCTGCCCCGCCTGCCTTCCATGCGCCTCGACGGCAAGCGCGCCCTCGTCACTGGTGCCGGTCGCGGTATCGGCCTGGCTGCCGCAGCTGGTCTCGCCCAATCCGGCGCGCATGTCGTGCTGGTCGCACGCACGCCGGCCGAAATTGAGGCAGCCGCCGCGGAAATCCGCTCTGAAGGGGGCAGCGCGGAAGCTCTGATCCTGGATGTCACCGACATGGCGTCCGTGCGCGACATCATCGCCGCCCAGGCGCCATTCCACGTCCTGGTTAACAATGCTGGCACGAATCGTCCGCGCACGTTCCTCGAGGTGACGGAAGACGATTACGACACCATCGCCGGGCTGAACCAGCGGGCGGCCTATTTCGTGGCGCAGGCGGTGGCGCGGCGGATGGTCGAAGCGAACGAGGGCGGGTCGATTATCCATATGTCCTCCCAGATGGGTCATGTCGGCGGCGCCCGGCGCACGGTCTATTGCATGACGAAGCATGGGATCGAGGGTCTGACCAAGGCGATGGCCATCGACCTCGCCCCGTACAATATAAGAGTGAACTCCATCGGCCCGACCTTCATCGACACGCCGCTGACCCGTCCGTTCTTCGAGGATAAGGCGTTCCGGGATGACACGCTGCGGCGGATCAAGCTCGGACGGTTGGGAACGGTGGAAGACCTGATGGGCGCGGTGGTGTATTTGGCCTCTGACGCGGCGGCGCTGGTCACGGGGACCGCGCTGGTTGTCGATGGTGGCTGGACGGCGGAGTAAGCAGATGATCCGGGTTTTGAAGGCGGGCACGACGGAAGCAGAGAAGAAAGAAGCCGACCGCCAGGTCCGCCAATCGGTGGAGGCGATCCTGGAGGATATCTCCGCCCGCGGCGATGCGGCCGTGCGCGATCTGTCGGCCAGGTTCGACAAATGGGAGCCGGCGTCGTTCCGCCTGCGCCCGGATGAGATCGCGTCGTTGATGAACGGCCTGCCGGATCAGGTGATCACGGACATAAAATTCGCCCAGGCGCAGATCCGCCGCTTCGCGGAGGCGCAGAAGGGTGCGCTGGTCGATATCGAGATCGAGACGCTGCCGGGCATCCGCCTCGGCCATAAAAACATCCCGGTCGCCAGCGTGGGTTGCTACGTTCCGGGCGGGCGCTATCCGATGGTGGCCTCGGCGCATATGTCGGTGCTGACCGCCAAGGTCGCGGGCGTGCGGCGCGTGGCCGCCTGCACCCCGCCGCTGAACGGGGTGCCCCCGGCCGCGACGGTCGCCGCAATGTCGCTGGCCGGCGCGGATGAGATCTATTTGCTCGGCGGCATTCAGGCCGTGGCGGCGATGGGTCTCGGCACTGAGACCATTGCCCCCGTCGATATGCTTGTTGGCCCCGGCAATGCCTTCGTGGCGGAGGCCAAGCGCCAGCTGTTCGGTCGCGTTGGCATCGATCTGCTGGCGGGGCCGACCGAGACGCTGATCATCGCCGATGACACGGCGGATGCGGAGATGTGCGCGACCGATCTGCTGGGGCAGGCGGAGCATGGGCCGACATCGCCGTCGATCCTGCTCACGACCTCGGCCAAGATCGCCGGGGAGATTCAGGCGGAGATCGATCGCCAGCTGGCGATCCTGCCCACCGGTGACATTGCCGGCGCGGCCTGGCGGGATCATGGCCAGGTGATCCTGTGCGACACCGATGAGGAACTGCTGTCGGAAGCGGATCGCATCGCGTCGGAACATGTGCAGGTACTGACGAAGGAGCCGCGCTGGTTCCTGGAGCGGATGACCAATTACGGTGCCCTGTTCCTCGGCAAAGAGACCAACGTTGCCTATGGCGACAAGGTGATCGGTACCAACCACACGCTGCCGACAAAGCGCGCGGCCCGGTACACGGGTGGACTGTGGGTGGGCAAGTTCCTGAAAACCGTCACCTACCAGCAGGTCAGCCCCGAAGCGACCGCCATGATCGGTGAATACTGCTCGCGCCTGTGTGCGATCGAGAATTTCGCGGGTCACAAAGAGCAGGCCGATTTGCGGGTGCGCCGCTACGGCGGGAAGAACGCGGTCTGATTTGAGCGGGAGCGAAGGTCTGGGGTCATCTCGTAACCGTCTCAAAGTTTTATTTTTGGGTCTGTCGTATCGGTTTTTGTGAAACTCCTCAGCGTCTTTGCAGCCTCCGCGTTGGAAAACGGTCCTGCGTTTGCCACCACCGTCATAGGTAGGTCGCAAGTCCGCTTTTTCAACGCTGAGGCCGCGGAGATGCTGCGGTCGATCACAAGGCGCCGAAGCTTGACGTTCAGCGCCCGGCGGCGACACTGGCGTGCATCGACTTCCAAGGGGGAAACATCATGAGTGACGTCACCATTCTTTCCACTGGCCTCGGCTTCCCCGAAGGCCCGGTGGTGTGTCCGGATGGGTCCATCATCCTGACCGAAATCCGCAACAACCAGCTGTCCCGCGTGGCGCCCGATGGCACGACCACCGTGTTCTCCCGCTGCGGCGGCGGGCCGAACGGGTTGGCGTTCGGGCCGGATGGGGCGCTTTATCTCTGCAACAACGGCGGCAGCCGGTATGTGGAGGGGCATTCGATGGGCCTCGGCCCGCACCCCGACTACCTCTTTGGCTCCGTGCAGCGCATCGACCCGAAGACCGGGGAAGCGACGCTTCTCTATAAAGAGGTGAACGGCAACAAGCTGTCGGCCCCGAACGATCTGGTGTTCGATACCGAGGGCGGCTTCTACTTCACCGATCTGGGCAAGCGTTACGCCCGGCATCGCGACCATGGCGGCATCTATTACGCGCTGCCGGATGGGTCTTCGGTCAAAGAGATCGCGTTCCCCTTCCTCAGCCCGAATGGTTGCTGCCTGTCGCCGGATGGCAAGACGCTCTATGTCGCCGATACCGAAAGCGCCCGTCTCTGGGCGTTCGATATCGAGGGGCCGGGCCAGCTGCG
>CAIUPC010000190.1 GCA_903900905.1 uncultured Acetobacteraceae bacterium | reverse complement strand
CGGCGGCAACGGCCGGCCTTCCCAGCGGAATTCGGAGTCGCAGTCGTCCTCCAGGATCCAGGCCCCTGCCCTGCCCGCCCAATCCATCAACGCCAGCCGCTGGCCAATCGGCAAAGCGCCACCCAGCGGAGTCGCATGCGACGGCGCCACCAGCACCAACCGCGCCGCCGGCGCCAGGCGGATCCCGGCGGCGCCGTCGAGTCCCTCCGCCCCGCTGGGCACCGGCACCGGCACCACACCGGCCGCCAGCAGCGCCCCGCGCCCGGCGATATAGCCGGGGTCCTCCACCCACACGGAGTCGCCGGGATCGAGCAGCAGCTCGGCCGCCGTGCGCAGCGCCTGCTGGGTGCCGCCGGTGACGATGATGCAATCGGGTTCGGCGACCAGACCGCGGGTGGCGGCGAGATGCGCGGCGATCTGCTCCCGCAGCACCCGCAATCCCTGCGGTGGCGGGTAGCTGGCGAGCTCACCGGACAAAGGCCGCATGACCCGTGCGGCACACCGGGCCCAGGCCTGCGTGGGGAACAGGTCTGGCGCGGGCAATCCGCCGGCGAACAGCATCCCGGCCGCGGGTTCCCGCGGCGCAGCGGTGACGGGGATGGCGGCCAGCCGGGCGCCCCGGGCGGAGAGGTCATTGGCGGCGATGCGCGAGGGCGGTGAGGGCGCGGGCGCGGCGTCCGGCAAATCGGCGGCGACATAGGTGCCGCTGCCGGTGCGGGCGCGGACATAACCCTCCGCGGACAGGCGCTCATAGGCCAGCACGACCGTTTGCCGGGCCACGCCCAGTTCCGCGGCCATGGCCCTTGTCGGCGGCAGGCGCGCGCCCGCCGGCAGCGTCCCTGTCAGGATGGCCTGGCGCAGCCGCTCAAAAACCGCATGCTGGCGGGTTTGGTCTGGGATAAACATGGGAAATCACAATCTTGGACGGGTCCAATTGGACCCTAGAGCCAGGATGTGACATTCGCAAGGCATACAAGCGCATATGGTTTCCGGGGGAAAACCACCTTCGCAAAAGCCGTCATTCTTGCCAATGACATTGAATTTATTGGGGAAAAGACCGATGGTCGTGCGATTGGAGATCCTCGGGACAAGCCCGGGGATGACGGTTTGTGACGCAGATCCGGCAACTGGGACCCCAAAGCGTACAAACGCAAACCGCGGCACGTGGGAGGTCCTCCCAGGCCGCGGTGTATTTCATGAGGTGATGGACTGTGCGGTCAGAAGCCTTCGCGTTCGACCCGCTTCCGCTCCATCTTTCGGGCACGGCGCACGGCTTCCGCCGCCTCACGGGCCCGACGCTCAGACGGCTTCTCGTAATGCCGCCGTAGCTTCATTTCACGGAAAATGCCTTCGCGCTGCATCTTCTTCTTGAGCGCCTTGAGCGCCTGGTCGACGTTGTTGTCACGCACGAGGACTTGCACTTGGCCGCCTACTCCTTTCATTCGTGGTTCCCGCCCATCGGGAGCGCACACGATCTCCGCACCTGGGCACTCCCACGGCGAAGGCGGGCGCTATAACATGCGCTTTCCCCGACACCAACCCTGTTTCGCATCCTGGCCCAAGGAGTCTGCATGGCAATCCTGAAAATCGCCCGCATGGGGCACCCCGTCCTGCTGCAACGCTGCCAGCCAGTGGACGATCCGGGCGCCCCGGCGATCCGGCGGCTGGTGGCGGATATGATGGAGACGATGGAAGACGCGCCCGGAGTCGGCCTCGCCGCGCCGCAGGTGTTCCAACCGCTGCGCCTGTTCGTCTTCCGCGTCCCCGGGGAGCGGTCGGCCAATGACCCTTCGGACACGCCCATCGGCAACTCCGTGCTGATCAATCCCGAACTTGAGCTGATCGGCGACGAACGCGTGCTGGGCTGGGAGGGCTGCCTGTCCATTCCCGGCATGCGCGCCGCCATCCCCCGCGCCAGCCGGGTCCGCTATCGCGGTGTCGATTGCGACGGGAACGTGGTCACGCGGGAGGTCTCGGGCTTCCATGCCCGGGTCGTGCAGCATGAATATGACCATCTCGACGGCATCCTCTATACCGCGCGCCTGACCGACTACACGCTGTTCGGGTTCAACGAAGAACTCACCCGCGCCGAGATGATCCGACAGGGACAACCCACATGATCCAAACCCCCGAGCGCAGCCCGGAACGCGACGCCGCCATCGAGGCCATGCTGGCGCATGTCCCGTTCGACGGCTGGACCCGCAAGGCGCTGCGCCTGGGCCTGCGCGACGCCGGCATGGCCGAGGACGAGGCCGAACTGCTGTTCCCCGGCGGCGCGGTGGATATGGTCGACACATTCTGCGACCTGATGGACCGTAAGATGGAGGACGCCGCCGCGTCGCTGACGGAGAACCGGTTGAGCCACCGGGTGAAGGCGGTGATCCGGCTGCGGCTGGACCTCTGCGCGCCGTATAAGGAGGCGATCCGCCGCGCCATGGGCGTGCTGGCCATGCCGCAGGGCGCCCGCACGGGGATTGCCTGCACCGCGCGGACCGTGGACAGCATCTGGTTCGCGGCGGGGGATCAGTCGGCTGATTTCAGCTGGTACACCAAGCGGGCGATCCTGACCGCGGTTTACTCGGCCACGCTGCTGTTCTGGCTGCGGGATCAGAGTGAGGGGCATGTTGATACGTTGGCCTTCCTCGATCGGCGGTTGGCCGGGGTCGGGCGGACCGGCGGGCTGCGGCGGCGGGCGGAGGCGGTGATGGGGCGGTTGAGGCCGGCTTGAAGCACCGCGGCGAACGGAGCACAGGTTGTCGGCCATGAAGGAACGCGGATGTTCGCTCTCGCCTATGTGATCCTGCCCTTCTCGGACACGCCCCCCGCCGAGGCCATTCGCGCGTCACTGGCCCCATTCCAGCGAGGGCAGCGGGGCGACCTGCCGGAGGGATGGTTATCGTTTCATGACGAAACCGAGGCTTTGCTCCAGGACTACGAGGCACAGCTCACATTCACAACGCAGGGCAATAGCGGGATGCGCATTGAGGGCGGCCCAACCTGGCACCTCAACACAAACAAGGTTCTGGATGAGATGCGGCGCCTCGGCCTGCAAAGCTGGAACATACGCTTCGCCGATACGATGGACATCAATGAATTCTACGACCGGTTCGCGCGCGGGCTCGATCGCCATCCGAATACCGGCGCCTTCGGGCGCTGGCTGAACCCATTGGGGCGATGGGATTGGTGGGACCTCGGCGGCCGGTTCGATGGCTGCATCATTGGGGACCAGCGCCCAAGAACGGGGCGCAGCGTCGCTCAGCTATCGTCCGGCGCGAACCCGGGGCGCATCATTCTGGCCAACATCGCCGATCGGCTGGCCGAGGCGCTTGGCCAGGAACCGGTTGAAACGCTGGATGTGCGGACCGACCAGAACATCGAACTGGTTGCGACTCTCTTGGCGGACGCGCGGGCCAATCGCGACAATGCCTGCCCCAGTACTATCGTACTGCCGCTTGAAACGATCGAAGACCGTCTACGGTGGCTCGATACCTGGCCGGGCCTTGGGCCCCAAGAGGCGTTTGCCTGGCTGAACGTGTCGTCCCAATCCGGCTGGGATGCCATCGTCCGCGCCGTTTACGCACGTTTCGAGAACCACTGGGCGGCAGGAGTCGCTTACCACCACTGAAGCCGAGTCTCGGTAGACAGGCCCGCCGAGATCAAGGGGGGAACGCAATCCGCGATTCGATTGCCTACACCGACGGTACGCCCTATTATGACTTGATCATACTGCATCCGTGCCAGAGGCCGCCATGCTCACCACCCGATACGACAAGAACGGCAAGGTCATACCGTCGGATCCGCGCCACCTCCCCGATCCGAACCGGCCGATCCAGCGGGCGCCGCGCGGGGTGCGTAATGTGAAACCGTCGGAGGTCACCCGCGCCATCGACGCAGTGTTCCGCAAGCGTGCCGCCGCCGCTCAGGCGTGATCGCGCCGCCCTCGCTGCCCGTCAGGCGGAGGCTTTCAATCTCGGCGTTTTCATCAACCGCCCATTCGATACCGGCTACCGGCCGATCCGGGATGCGCTGATTTTTGCTGTGCTTGCCTGCCATTTCAGGGCGCGCTGCGCCCTTGGAGCGTCCAATTTCGGCCAGCCGCGCGTCGATAAAATCGTCGCTTTGATCCGCGCCTGCCGCTGGGGTATCCACGACCTGTCCCAAATCCAGCCTAACCCAACGCCGCATTTCAACATGCCGTTGGAACTGGGCCTGTTCCTCGGCGCGCATCGCTTCGGTGGCCCAAAGCAACGGACGAAATCCAGCCTGGTGTTGGTCCGCGACAAGGCTGAATTCCGGCAGGCGTGCAGCAATGTGGATGGCCAGGATGTTGTGGCGCACCGTGGCGAGCCGAACGATGCGATCGTCGCGGTTCGGGATTGGCTACAGACTGAAACCCGGGATAGAGCCGCGCCCTATGCCAGCGGCGCTCGCATCGCCGAACGTTTCGCCGCATTTCGCATGGAACTTCCGGAGATATGCGCCGGTTTCCGTGTCGAGCCGGAGGCGCTGACGTTTTCCGACACGTGCGACATCATTTCCAAATGGCTCATCAGAGACGCGGCGTTCAGCCTCGCCGGCTGATCGGATTCCATGACGGAGACGGACTGCCGATCGATATTTCGGGCCGCTGCTATACGTCGGCACCTGCCGAAGACGTGGGTCCTCGGCCTTCGCCGAGGATGACGCGGTCAGTCAGGTGCCTATCGGTCGGAAATTATGATATCATACCAGCTGGCGTAAGGATTGACGTGCCGGCGCCTATCACCTCGTCATGCCGACGCAGGTCGGCATGACGAATGTGGGGCGCTGCCGATGGGTCAACATCAACAGCATCTGGTATCCGATCAATCCATCGTCCCCTTCGGCAGCTTCCGTTCCGCGATCGTCGCCCAGAGGGCCACACCCAACGGGATCGCCTCGTCGTTGAAATTATACAGATGGTTGTGCAGCGCCGCGCTCGGCCCGTTGCCGATATTGATATGCGCACCGGGGACCTGTTCGAGCATGAAGCTGAAATCCTCCGACCCCATGCCCGGGGGCGCGTCGCGCTTCACCTTGTCCTCGCCCACCAGCTCCGCCGCGACATCGCCGAGGAACAGGGCCTCATCATCCTGCGCCACCATCGGCGCGAAGATCAGGCGGAAATCCATCTCCGCCGTCGCGCCAAAGGCCTCCGCCACATTGGTGACGATCCGGCGCATATTGGCTTCGATCGTCGCCATCGTTTCGCGCTTCATGGTGCGGACGGTGCCGGCCATGACGGCGGTTTGCGGGATCACGTTATAGGCATCGCCGCTGTCGATCCGGGTGATGCTCAGCACCGCGGTATCGTTGGGGGAGATATTGCGCGACACGATCGATTGCAGCGCCGTGCCGATATGGCAGGCGACCAGCACCGGGTCGATGCTCTGCTCCGGCCGCGCGCCATGCGCGCCCTTGCCGGTGATGGTGATATCAAAGAACGAACCACCCGCCGCCCGCGCGCCCTTGCCGAGGACGAACTGACCCAGCGGCAGGCCGGGGCGGTTGTGCATGCCGTAGATGGTGTTGCAGGGAAACCGCTCGAACAGCTTGTCCTTCAGCATCGCCAAAGCGCCGCCGACACCTTCCTCGGCGGGCTGGAAGATGAAATTGACGGTGCCGTTGAAGTTGCGGGTTTCCGCCAGGTACTTCGCGGCGCCGAGCAGCATGGTGGTGTGGCCGTCATGACCGCAGGCATGCATCCGGCCTTGGTTCTGGCTGGCGTAAGGGAGGTCATTGGCCTCGGTCACCGGCAGCGCGTCCATATCGGCGCGCAGCCCGATAGCGCCCTGGCCGTTGCCATTGCGCAGCACGCCGACAACGCCGGTGATGCCGACACCGCGATGCACCTCGATCCCCCATTCCTCCAGCTTGCGCGCCACCAAATCGGCGGTGCGGAATTCCTCCAGCCCCAGTTCGGGATGGGCATGGATGTCCTGACGGATGGCGGCCAGTTCGGCCTGATAAGTGCGGGCGCGGTCGAGTGTGTCTTCGGTCACGATCAGGACTCCGTGTCGCGGGGCAATTTGGTTTCGGCGATCTTGGCATAAACCGCGACGCCATAGGGAATGGCTTCGTCGTTGAAGTCGTATTCCTGGTGATGCACCGCGGCGCTGTCGACGCCGTTGCCGATACGGATATGCCCGCCGGGCACCAGGTTCATCATGAAGGCGAAATCCTCCGACGCCATGACGGAGGCGCGGTTGCGATCGATCCGGCCCTCCCCCACCACGGCGGCGGCGGCATCGGCGGCGAATTTGAGTTCGGTGGCGTCATTGATCAGCGGCGGGAACAGGATGCGGAAATCGACGCTCGCCTCGGCCCCGAAACCGGCGGCGACGCTGCTGGCGATGCGGGTCATGTTGGCTTTCACCATCTCCATGACCTCCGGCTTATAGGTGCGCACCGTGCCGGCCATGGCGGCGGTTTGCGGGATCACATTATAAGCGTCGCCGCTGTGCACTGTGGTGACCGTCAGCACCGCGGTGTCATTGGGGGAGATATTGCGGGACACGATCGATTGCAGCGCCGTGCCGACATGGCAGGCGATCAGCACGGGGTCGATGCTCTGCTGCGGATGCGCGCCATGCGCGCCCTTGCCGGTGATGACGATGTCGAAAAAGGCGCAGCCGGCCATCGCCGCGCCCGGGCAGACCGTGAATTCGCCGAGCGGCAGGCCCGGGCTGTTATGCATGCCGAAGACCGCATCGCAGGGGAAGCGCGCGAACAGCCCGTCCTTGATCATGGCTTCCGCACCGCCGAGACCTTCCTCGGCCGGCTGGAAGATGAAATTGACGGTGCCGTTGAAATTGCGGGTTTCCGCCAGCACCTTCGCCGCGCCCAGCAGCATGGCGGTATGGCCGTCATGGCCGCAGGCATGCATGCGGTTGGGCACGGTGCTGGCATGCGGCAGGCCGGTCGCTTCCTGCATCGGCAGCGCGTCCATATCGGCGCGCAAGCCGATCGCGGCCTGGCCGTTGCCGTTGCGCAGCACGCCGACAACGCCGGTCTGGCCGACATTGCGATGTACCTCGATTCCCCATTCCTCGAGCTTGCGCGCGACGATCTCGGCCGTGCGATGCTCTTCCAGGCCCAGCTCGGGGTGGGCGTGGATATCGCGCCGGATTTCGGTGAGTTCGGCCTGGTGTTGGCGGGCGTGGTCGAGCAGGGTTTCCGGCATGGATGGGACTCCGGGGGGCATGACGTCTTTCAATCTCGACGGCAGCCACCAAACAACGTCATCCCCGGGCTTGTCCCGGGGACCAGGCGCGGCATGGTACCGCGATTGCCGGCCGGGACAAGCCCGGCCATGACGATATTGCCGACCCTTCACACCGGGTTTGCCTAAGCCCCAAAAATCTCCGCGTTATGCTCCCCAAGCTTCGGCGAATCCCCTGGCGGATGCGGACGCCGGCGATCGAAGGTAATCGGCAGGCCGACGATCTTGAGCTCGCTGCCAGGCAGAGTCCGCATCATATCCATCGCCTGCAACTGCTCGGTCTCGGCCAGTTCGGCGATATTGTTGACCGGCGCCACCGGCACCCCGGCCTCCCCGATGATGCCCAGCCATTCGACGCGGGTTTTCGTCAACAAAACCGGCTGCATCGCGTCCACCAGCGCCTCCCGGTTCGCCGAACGCCGCCGACCATCGGAGAACAGCGGGTCGGTCGACCATTGCGGATGCGCCATCGCCCGCGCCAGCTTCACAAACAACCGATCATTCCCCGCCGCGATGCACAGCGGCCGATCGGCTGTTTCAAAAATCTGGTAGGGGGCCAAAGTGGCGCTGGCGGCGCCGTGGCGTTTCGGCAGGTTGCCGGTGTGGTTGTAGGCGTTCAACGGCCCCTGCACCCAGGCCACCGCGCTCTCGAACAACGACGCATCGACGACGCAACCCTTGCCCGTGGCATCGCGCTGTTTCAACGCCGCCAAAGCGCCAATCACGCACCACATGCCGGTCGCGGTGTCGTTGATCGCCGGGGCGCAGAATGTCGGCGGATCCTCCGGCCGGCCTGTCAGGGACACGACGGCGCCGTAGCATTGCAGCAGCGGGTCGAAGCCCGGCGCCATCTTCAACGGCCCGGTGAAGCCGAAAGCCCAGATGGAGCAGTAGATCAGCCGCGGATTGACCGCCATCATCGCATCCGGCCCGATCCCGAAGTCGTCGACGATGCCGGGGCGGAGGTTCTGGATGAGGATGTCGGCATGCGCCGCCAGGGCCTTCAGCTTCTCCACATCCGCCGGGTTCTTGATGTCCAGCGTGACCGAGCGCTTGCCGCGGTTGTTGGTATGGAAGCTGAGGGAATCGCCGTCGATGAACGGAGGCCCCCAAAGACGCGCGTCGTCGCCGCCATCGGGTTTCTCCACCTTGATCACATCGGCACCCATGTCCGACAGGATCACCCCGGCGAGCGGACCGGCCAGCGCCTGCCCGATCTCAATGACGCGCACGCCATCCAGCGGGCCGGCCATCACGCGGCATCCAGGTTGAGGCGGGCCCGGAACGGCTCATCGCGCAGGCTGAATTCCTGCCCGTTCAGATCGTCGGCCGCCGGTGTGCAGAGATAGACGATCGCGGCGGCGGGATGCGCGACGGGGGTCAGATTCTCCCGCGGGATTTTGCTGACCATGTTGATGCCGGAGGCGCGGATCTGCACCTGCATGTCGGTATCCGTCGTGCCAGGCTGGAAGCCGAAGATGCGGATGCCCTTGTCGGCGTTTTCCAGCGCCACGGCGCGGGTCAGCATGTGCAGCCCGGCTTTGCCGGTGCAATAGGCGCTCCATCCCTCCAACGGGCGGATCGCGGCGCCGGAGGAGACATTGACGATCGTGCCGCCGCCGGCCGCGATCATGCCCGGCAGCACCGCGCGGATCGCGTAATAGGCCCCGTTCAGATTAATATCGATGTTGCGCACCCAGGCCACCGGATCACTCTCGGCGACCGAGGCAATCGGCTCGATCACGCCGGCATTGTTGACCAGCACATCGAGCTTGCCGAACCGGCCGATGGTTTCGGCGACCAGGGCCTGCACCTCGGCGTAGTTGGACACGTCGCAGGCGCGGGCCGAGGCGATGCCGCCGGCGGCGACGATCGTCTGCGCCACATCCGCGGCCAGCTTGCCGTTACGGGCGGCGAGCATGACGGTCGCACCCTCCTTGCCCAGCGCGACGGCGGCGGCGGCGCCGATACCCTTGCTGGCGCCGGTGACGATGATGACCTGACCGGTGAGAGAACCCATGGGACTGCCCTTCCTGAGACTGCTTTGTTCCCGCTTTACGGGACCCGCGTGCCGGCGGCAAATTTGGCGCGATGCTCGCGCTTGGACCATGATCGTTTGAGGTTGGATCAACGTACGTGTTCGATCATGGTCTGGCTCTTTGTTTTGTCGCGTGATTCACGTTTTCGGGTGATTCCACTTCAAACGATCACGCTCTGGACGTCATAGCCGGGCTTGTCCCGGCTACCGATCGCGGCACACTGCGCTGCAATGAGGAAAAACCGCATCTGCCTACCGTGGTTGATCCTCGTGACAAGCACGAGGATGACAGGGTAAGCGATCGCGGACCAAATTCGAAACTGCTGCCAATCGGCCGATCAAAACAGAGGAAACTCCATGCGCGTATCCATGAGCCTGCCATCCCATGACTGGACCCTGTGCGGCCCCGCCGCCCGTCAGGCGGAGGAGGATGGTTTCGATTCCGTGCAAAGCAACGAGCTGAAATACGATCCTTTCGCGCCGCTGGCCTTCGCCGCACTGGCGACCGAGCGGGTGCAGCTGGTGACCTCCGTCGCCATCGCCTTTCCGCGCAGCCCGATGATCGTGGCGAACCAGTCCTGGGACCTGCACAAGCATTCCAAAGGCCGCTTCGTGATTGGATTGGGCAGCCAGGTGAAGGCCCATAACGAACGCCGCTTCAGCACGCCCTGGATCGCGCCCGCGGCGCGGCTGGGGGAATATGTCGAGTCCCTGCGCGCCATCTTCCGCTGCTGGGAGCATGGGGAGAAGCTGAACTACAAAGGCAAATACTACAATTTCACCCTGATGACGCCGGAATTCTCGCCCCCCGCGCAAGGCCTGCCGCTGCCGCCCGTCGCCATGGCCGCCGTCGGGCCGCTGATGCTGAAAACCGCCGCACGGGTGTCGGACAGCGTGCGGCTGCACAGCTTCGCCACCCGCAAATACCTGGAAGAGGTCGTGCGCCCCTTGCTGTCGGCCGAACTCGCCGCCGCCGGCAAATCCTGGGACGGGTTCGAAGTCACCGGCGGCGGTTTTATCGCCACCGGTCCGGATGAGGCGGCCGTGCGGGAACAGGCCGAAAAGGTGCGCTATCGCGTCGCCTTCTATGGCTCCACCCCTGCGTACCGGCCGGTGTTTGATCTGCACGGGCTGAGCGATCTCGGTGTGAAGCTGACCGAGATGTCCAAGCAAGGTGCCTGGAACA
The DNA here is from genome assembly GCA_903900905.1 of uncultured Acetobacteraceae bacterium. Classification (GTDB taxonomy): domain Bacteria; phylum Pseudomonadota; class Alphaproteobacteria; order Acetobacterales; family Acetobacteraceae; genus Rhodopila. Next base: position 2,288 of record CAIUPC010000190.1, on the reverse strand, counting down.
AGATGGCGGCGGAGGTTTCGGACGAAGTCCTCGACCTGTTCGTCGCCCGCGCGACCTATGAGGGCCTGCCCGAGGCAATCGCGAAGCGCTACGGCGGCATCGTGGATACGGTGTCGATCGACTTCGCCGCGGGTACCAGCGCGGCAACGCGGCGCGGGGTGATCGAGGCGGTGCAGGCGATCCCGGGGACGTTCAAGGGTTTTGAGGGCCAGACCGGATAATGACCGGGCTACCAGCCAACTGAAAAACGATGCCAGCGGGAGCCTGACGCAATGGTTGAGCCGATCACGGGCCTGCCCGATCCAAATTCCTGGTTCAGGCCAATCCCTAACCGCGCCGATCCCAACGGCCCGACCAATCGTCCAACTGTAGTGATCGACCGCGCAGTTAGAGAGGAACCCATCATTGAACGCTTCCGGTCTGTCGTTGCCCGCCAGCCGGACGCACACTGTCTACTGTCGCAATCACGCTGCCTTACGTACCGCGAGGTCTGGCTGGCGGTAACGGCCTTGGCTGCCCGCATCGCCGCCCACACCGCACCGGGACAGGGCGTGGCCATTTTGCTCAAAGACGAATTGAATGTTGCCTTGGCTCAACTCGCCTGTCTTGCGAACGGGCGAGTTGGATTGTTGCTTAACCCCTCACATCCGGAACAGAGGCTAGCGGCAATGCTGTCGCAGGCCGCGCCGTCGATGGTGGTGACTGATGATGACCGTCGACTCCCAGAGATTGCCGGCAATCCGTACGTTTTACGTCAAATCGAGTCTCCGTCCGTCGCGGTCGATTCCGCCACCTCCCCTGCCGCCATTGATACGCCGTCGTTGGTTGTCTACACGTCGGGCAGTACGGGGATACCAAAAGGCTTCGTCCGCAGTCAGCGTCAAATTACCGCCCTGAGCGACAATTCTGTCCAAGCATTCCGAATAGATCCAAGCGATGTGGCGCTCAGCCTGTTCAGCCTTACCAACGGAAGCGGCCAATCCTGCCTGATGCCAGCCTTGCTCACAGGAGCATCCATGTTCACCCCCCCGCTGGCGCGGGATGGGTTGAGCGGGATCTTAGCGCTACTACGAACCGGAACGATTACCCTTCTGTGGGTGCTGCCGTCGGTGCTGCGCACGCTCGTCAGGTTGCCCGACGCCGCCCGAGTGCTTCGATCCGTGCGAGGTGTTTTTTTGGTCAGCGAACCGGTTTCACGCGCCGATCTGGAATCCTGGCGCCAGGTGCTGCCAGCGCGATGCGCCTTGCTGTTGCTGTACAGCATGACTGAGGCCAGCGGAATAGCCAGCTGGTTCCTGCCACATGATCCGCCATACCCCGGTCCGCGCCTGCCCATTGGCTATCTGACTTCGCACTATGAAGGCGCCATCGTGGGTCCGGACGGGCAAGCGGTGGCACTGGGCGAAGTGGGGACACTTTGGCTAAGGGGCCGCGTTTTCACGCTCGGCGAATGGCGGAACGGCCGTTGTGAAGCGAGCAGAACGATCAGTGACCCAGACGATTCCACACGCCGTCTTTTATGCACCAACGACTCCGTCAGGGCGGGTGCAGATGGCCGCCTCGAATTCTCTGGCCGCGCGGACAACATGATCAAAATCCGAGGCAATCGGGTCGAACCAGCGGAGGTCGAAGACGCCTTGCGACGCTTGCCGATGATTGCCGAGGTCGCGATCCTGCCGTTTGCCGCGGGAGAGGCCGTAGGGCTTACCGCGTATATCGTCACGACGGAGGGGAGGTCATTGGACCGTACCGCGATCGTGGCGGATCTGGCCAGAATGCTGCCCTCCTATATGATTCCATCGCGCTTCACCTTCCTACCAACCCTGCCAAGGCTAGTGAACGGCAAACTGGACCTGCAGCAACTCAAGCGAGACCAGACAGCAACCGGGTGACGCCTCCCCGGTCGCGCCCTCGCCGGGGGCATGCTATCCCCCGGTCGCAAACCAACACCTCCCTAAGGAACCATCCCCATGCGCCCATCCGGCCGCGCCATCGACGCTCTGCGCAGCGTCTCCATGACCACGGGCTTTGCCCGCCACGCCGAAGGCTCCTGCCTGATTCGCATGGGCGATACCGAAGTGCTGTGCGTCGCCAGCGTCGAAAGCCGGATCCCCCCATTCCTGCGTAACACCGGCCTCGGCTGGGTCACCGCCGAATACGGCATGCTGCCGCGTGCCACCCATACCCGCGGGGATCGCGAAGCCGCGCGTGGCAAGCAGTCCGGCCGCACCCAGGAAATCCAGCGCCTGATTGGCCGCTCGCTGCGCGCGGTGGTGGACCGCAAGGCG
>CAIUPC010000189.1 GCA_903900905.1 uncultured Acetobacteraceae bacterium | reverse complement strand
CCCGCCAGCAGGACGGAGGCAACCACCGCCGTCACCATGCCCAGCAGAACGTTCACGACCGCCGGAAGCTCCGGCACGTTCACCGACAGCAGCCCGGTCGTGTACGCCCCAATGGCGAAGAAGATCGGGTGCGCCACGGTGGACAGGCCACCATAGCCGATAACGAGGTTATAGCTCGCCCCCAGGATCACATAGATCGCGATCAGGATCGCGAGGGTAATCAGATAATCCATGGAATCAGCGTCCGATCAGCGCCAGGCGCAGGCGCGGCATCCGCACCCCGCGCGGGAACAGCAGGATGGTGGCGAACAGGAACCCGTACAACAGCAGGTTCTGCCAGCGCGACCCGATGAACAGAATGGAAAAACTCTGGATCAGCGCCAGGAAGATCGACGCCCAGGCCGCCGCGAACACCCGCCCGATGCCGCCCAGCAAGGTCCCGATCACCGCCGATAGCACCAATTCCAGCGGCGAGTTCGGCACGATCCCGCCATGCGAGCCGATCAGATACATCGCCGCGACGATGAACAAAGCCGAGATGACGGCGACCACGCGATAGGCGCGCTGGGCGCTGATCCCATAAAGCTCCGCCAGCTTGGCATTATCCGCCACAGCCGCAAGGAACTGGCCTTCTTTCGTATAGCGCATGAACCCATACAGCGCGCCCAGCGCCAGGATGGTCAGGCCGATGCCCGTCTTGTCCCATTCGCTGACCGCGATGCCGCCGATAATGTCCACGGGGGAGAGGATGCTCTTATACAACGTCTCCGGCTCGGTCCCGAACAGCAGGGTGATCACGTAGATCACGAATTCGGACAGGATCAGCGTGAAGATGAAGAACATCAGGTTCCCCGACTGGCGGTCGCGGAACACCTGCAGGCCGTAGATCTCAATCAACACCGCGCTGCCCGCCGTCATCACGATACTGAGCGCCACCGCCGCATAAAGCGGCAGGCCCAGCCCGTTCATGGCGAAGAACATGGTGTAAAAGGCGATCGCCATCTGCCCGGACTGGGCGAAGTTCCACAGTCCGGTGACCTTCAGCGTCAGCGAAAACCCCACCGTGAGCAACACGAAGGGGGCCGAGGTCGCGATCCCCGTCCAGAGGATCTGCAACAGGATAATCGGCTCAAACACCGGCGTGTCCTCAGGTCAGGGTCGCCAGCGGGACGAAAACGCCCTTCTGCACCGTCAACAGATAGACCGGCTTGTTCACCCGGTGCCCGTCGATGATCATCTTGCCGGTCATCGGCAGGTCGAATTCCTTGATCGCCAGCAACGCCGCGATCAGGGTATCGCCGGTCGCCGGCTGGCCCTTCTTATCCAGGTATTCGTAGAGCGCCTTAATCAGGAAAACCATGTCGTATTCATACTGGACATACGGCAGGCCGTTCGGCACCCGGCCCTGTTCCTTCTTCCAGCGCTCCAGGAACCCGGCCACGTTCGGGTTGTCATTCACCCCCGGCGCCAGGGACGTCACGATCAGCCCTTCGGCTGCCGGCCCAAGCTGCTCCAGCAGTTTTGGGTTATAGGCGGCGGAGTAGCTGGTCACTCGCTGCGTCATGCCGAGCTGGCGCATCTGCGCGATGACCTGCGGCGTGTCGGCGGTCAGCCCGTGCAGATGCACGATCTCCGGATTGGCGGCGCGGGCTTTGAGCAGCATGCCGGTGAATTCGGTGGCTTTGGGGTCATAGGCCTCAAACGCCACGATCTTGCCGCCGGCGGCGGTGAAGGT
>CAIUPC010000188.1 GCA_903900905.1 uncultured Acetobacteraceae bacterium | reverse complement strand
GCATCCTTCCCCGCGACGATTTCCGATAGCCAGTCCTCGCCCCGCCGCACGAAGGCAATGCCCGGCACACCACAACGGCGTCAGGGTAGCGAACTTTGCCGTCGGCGATGATTTTGACGTTCGGCCCCAGCGGTCGGCTCGGCTTGCCAGCCAACAGCGCATCGAGGCTTTTACGGACATTGAACGTGATGCGGTCGTGCGCGACGGTATCCCCGGTCATCGCCACCGGCGCGAAACCGTCGAATTCGGTGCGGAGTTCCTGCCGTTCTTCCCAGGCGAGGAACGCGGCCACCGACATCGGTCGTTGCAAAGCAGCGCTCATAGCAAACACGCTAACACAGACGCGCAATCCCTTTCCAGATTTTTACCCGCCGCGCCGGTTGCCCCAGCCGCGAATGCCCATACAATGACGGTCAAGGAGACCGTCCATGAAGTTCAGTTTTTCGAGTGAGCAGGAAGAGTTTCGAACCAACCTCCGCCGCATGCTGGCGGACCGCGCACCGGTCAAGGAAGCGCGCCGCCTGATGGAAACGGATGCGGGCTGGGAACGCGAGGGCTGGCAGGCGCTCAACAGCAGCCTCGGCCTGACCGCGGTGCGCATCCCCGAGGAATATGGCGGCTTCGGCTTCGGCTTCGGTGAACTCTGCATCGTGCTGGAAGAAATGGGCCGCGCCATCGTCTGCGCCCCCTATTTCGCCACCGCCGTGCTCGGCGCCGGCGCTATCATCAATGCCGGCACGCATGAGCAGAAAGCCGCCCTCCTCCCGGGCATCGCCTCGGGTGAGACGACGGCGACCCTGGCCTCCGCCGAAGACAGCGGCAACTGGGAAGCGGCATCGACGACGCTGACCGCGACGCCATCCGGTGCGGGCTACGTGCTGAACGGGCACAAGAACTTCGTCATCGACGGCCACACGGCCGATGTGATCGTGGTGCTCGCCCGCGCGCCGGGCTCGTCCGGGGATGCGGGTCTGTCCCTGTTCACCGTCAGCGGCGATGCCGCCGGCCTGTCCAGGCGCCTGCTCAAGACGCAGGACCCCACCCGCAAACTGGCGCGGCTGACCTTCGACAATGTCGAAGCCGCCCTACTCGGCACCGAGGGCGCGGCCGCCGCGCCCTTCGCCCGCACCATCACCGAAGCCACCGTCTGCCTCACCAACGAAATGGTCGGCGGCGCCGAACGGCTGCGCGAGGATTCGCTGGCCTATGCCATGATGCGCATGCAGTTCGGCAAGCCCATCGCCTCGTTCCAGTCCATGAAGCACAAAGCAGCCGATATGCTGCTGGACGTGGAACTGGCGAAATCGGCCGCTTATTACGCCGCCGCGGCGCTGGATGACGGTGACGCCGATGTGGTCGCCATGGCCTCCCTCGCGAAAGCCGGGGCCAGCGACGCCTATACCCAGACCGCGGTGCATGCCGTGCAGATCCATGGCGGGATCGGCTTTACCTGGGACAACGACACGCATCTCTGGTTCAAGCGCGCCAAAAGCTCGGAGGTTCTGTTCGGCGACGCGCATTACCACCGGGAAGTGATGATGCGGAACTGGGCGGCCTGAAGGGAGATAGCGACATGACCGAACTCAACGAAGCCTCCGTCCGCGCCGAATGCCGCGCCTGGCTGGAAGCAAACTGGGACCCGAACCTGGGTCTGGTGGAATGGCGCCATAAGCTGGCCGAGTCCGGCTGGGGCAACCCGCACTGGCCGAGCCGCTGGTATGGCCGCGACCTGCCCGTCGGCCTGGTGCCGGTGGTCGAGGAAGAATTCAAGCGTATCGGCGCCATCGGCGTCGCCAAGGCCGGCATCCGCGTCCTGGCGGCCGCCACGATCCTGGCGCATGGCACCGACATGCACAAAGAGAAGTTCCTGCTCCGCATCATGACCGGGGAGGATACCTGGTGCCAGCTGTTCTCCGAACCCGGCAGCGGATCCGACGTCGCCGGCGCGGTGACCCGGGCGGAGATGAAGGGCAACCAGTGGATCATCAACGGCCAGAAGGTCTGGACCACCAGCGCGCATAAGGCGCATTGGGGCCTGCTACTGGCACGCACCGACTGGGACAAGAAGAAGCACGCCGGCCTGTCGTATTTCATCATCGACATGAAGCAGCCGGGCGTGACGGTGCACCCGCTGCGCCAGATGAACGGCCACGCTTCGTTCAATCAGGTGTTCATGACGGATGCGACCGTGCAGCCGGAATTCCTGGTCGCCAATGTCGGCGATGGGTGGGAAGTCACCACCACCACCCTGATGCACGAACGCCGCGGCGCCGATGCTCTGCGCAGTTGGGGCCAGCAATCGGACCGTCCGGAGCGCGCTTACGCCGAGGAACGGGCCGAGATCGCCACCACGATGGAGCCTTATAAGTGGTATCCGCAACGCGCCGGCCGGGTCGATCTGGTCGTCCCGCGGGCGCAGGAAACCGGCGCCATCAGCGACCCCGTGGTGCGGCAGGAAGTCGCCAAATTGCTGTTCATGTCCAAAGCCGCCGAATGGACCGCCCGCCGCGCCCGCACCGCCCAGGAACAAGGTCGGCCGCAAGGGCCGGAAGGTTCGCTGGGTAAGCTGGCGTCCTCGCATATCGCCCGCGCGGCGGCACGCATTCACACCCAGCTATCGGGGGCGAACGCGATGCTGACCGGTGAAGACAGCCCGATGGATGGCGTGATCGCGGAGATCCTGGTCTCCGTCCCCGCGACGTCGATCGCCGGCGGCACGGACGAGATCCAGCGCAACATCATCAGCGAGCGCGTGCTGAAAATGCCGCGGGAACGGACCGGCGATAGCGACAAGCCGTTCAAGGATGTGCCGCGGAACACGGTGGCCTGATGCCGGATATGCCGGCCGGGGGCGAAAAGCCCCCGGCACGTGGCAGGGGTGAGCGCTCCGACCTTCTCGACGCGGTGCGCGGGGTGGCGGTGTGTATGATCCTCGCCACGCATCTTTGGGTCCCGCTGCCAACCGATACGATATTGTGGCACATTGCTCCGGTGGTTGACCCTTTGATGGGCCTGTCATGGACCGGCGTTGATCTGTTTTTCATTCTGTCCGGCTATTTGATCTGTGGCTCGTTGCTCGACAATCGCGGTGCCGGCACGTATTTTTCGGTATTTTATGGCAGGCGCACGTTTCGAATTCTGCCGCTCTACGCAATGATGTTAGGCCTCGCCGCTGCGACAAGCAGTTTGGTGTACCCTTTAGCCCATCTCACCTTCACTCAGAATTTCGCATTTTCCTGGGCGCGCCATTGGGGGCCGGATTCGACAGGCGTGACCTGGTCACTGGCCATCGAAGAACAATTCTACCTTATTCTGCCGTTTTTGGTCCGATTTTCGGCGTCACGGCGCTTACCATACCTGTTCCTGGCCGCGATCGCCGTGGCGCCGATAACCCGCATGTCGATCATGGCATGGGCCGATAATTATTATGCCGCGTATTTGCTGATGCCCTGCCGCATGGAAGGTCTGTTCATGGGCGCCTTGCTGGCCTGGGCGATCCGGGACCTCGATGCCAGGGCCTGGCTGCGTGCCCATCGCCATTGGCTCGATGGCGCGCTGATCGCGCTGGGTCTGGGATACATTTTTCTGCTGTTTTACAGCCCGGGCCTGAAGACCGCCCCAATGTGGAGTGTGGGCTACACGTGGTGCGCATGCTTCTACGCGGTCATTCTGACCCGCCTGCTGCTGCGCCCGAACTGGGTGGCGGTATCCCGCTTCTGGCGTGTGGTCTGCTGGTTCGGCGTTCGAGCCTATGCGCTCTATCTCTTCCATGTCCCCCTCGCCCGGGTGTTGGACACCTGGGGTCTCCCCGTTCACGGGCTGGCAAACGCGGTACTCGCGAGTATTGGCATCGTCGCGATCGCAGCGGTGTCCTGGTGGATGGTGGAAAAGCCCCTGCTCGCCTTTGCGCGACACCGCTTTCGCTACCAGCCCTCGCGGCTGACAACCTGAAATAAGGTGCGCCGATAACGCCACCACTTTACGGACTTTTCAAACCAGCAGATCCGCCAGTTATAATTTTACATATTTAACACTTTTGTTGTTATTTTTACATCGACTTCGCAGCCGCAGCATTTTATCCCTGCTGCACGCCATCCGGCGCATCAATCTGCGAAGGGATACCCCAATGACCTCTCCCACCTACTCCCCCGATGGCCTGGGCGGCGGCGCCCCCATCCCGTTCGGCCGTGGCACCGCTTATGAGGCGGAAATCGCCCGCGCCGCGGCGCTGATCGCCAGCAAAAACGGCACCTGGGACGGCATCTCCGCCGAGGGCGTCGCCCGCATGCGCCTGCAGAACCGCTTCAACACCGGCCTGGATATCGCCAGCTTCACCGCCGCCACCATGCGCCGTGACATGGCGGCCTATGACGCCGATCCCAGCCAGTACACGCAGTCTTTGGGCGCGTGGCATGGGTTCGTGGGTCAGCAGACCATGATCTCCATCAAGAAGCATTTCGGCAGCCTCAAGCGCCGCTACATCTACCTGTCGGGCTGGATGGTCGCCGCGCTGCGTTCGGAATTCGGCCCGCTGCCGGATCAGTCGATGCATGAGAAGACCACGGTCCCGGCGCTGATCCGCGAAATCTACACCTTCCTGAAGCAGGCCGATGCCCGCGAACTCAGCAACCTGTTCCGCGACATCGATGCCGCGCGCAAAATCGGCGACGAGGCCAAGGCCGCCGAACTGCTGCACCGGGTCGAGAACTTCGAAACCCATGTCGTGCCCATCATCGCCGACATCGACGCCGGGTTCGGCAATGCGGAGGCGACCTATCTGCTGGCGAAGCAGATGATCGAAGCCGGCGCCTGCGCCTTGCAGATCGAGAACCAGGTCTCCGACGAAAAGCAGTGCGGCCATCAGGACGGGAAGGTTACCGTGCCGCATGAGGATTTCATCGCCAAGATCCGCGCCGTTCGTTACGCCTTCCTGGAACTCGGCATCGATGACGGCATCATCGTCACCCGTACCGACTCGCTTGGCGCCGGCCTGACCAAGCAGATCGCCGTCAGCCGCACCCCGGGCGACCTGGGCGATCAGTACAACAGCTTCCTGGATTGTGAGGAAATCGATCCGGCGACCGCCCGCAACGGCGACGTGATCCTGAACCGCAATGGCAAGCTGCTGCGCCCGAAGCGCCTGCCTTCCAACCTGTTCCAGTTCCGGGCCGGCACGGGTGCGGACCGTTGCGTGCTGGACAGCATCACCTCGTTGCAGAACGGCGCGGACCTCCTGTGGATCGAGACCGAGAAGCCGCATGTCGAGCAGATCGCGTCGATGATGGACCGGGTCCGCGAAGTGTTTCCGAAGGCCAAGCTGGCCTACAACAACTCCCCGTCCTTCAACTGGACGCTGAGCTTCCGCCAGCAGGTGTTCGACGACTGGACCAACTCCGGCCAGAACGTGGTCGCCGAATATGATCGCGGCCGCCTCATGAGTGTCGACTACGACGGCACCCAGCTCGCGATCGAAGCCGATCGGCGGATCCAGACGTTCCAGGCGGATGCGGCGAAGCGGGCGGGGATCTTCCACCATTTGATCACGCTGCCGACATATCACACGACGGCGTTGTCGGTGGACAATCTGTCGCGGGAATATTTCGGCGCGCAGGGCATGCTCGGCTACGTCAAGCAGGTGCAGCGGGCGGAAATCCGTCAGGGCATCGCCTGCGTGCGGCACCAGAACATGGCCGGCTCGGATATCGGCGACGACCACAAGGAATACTTCGCCGGCGAGGCCGCGCTCAAGGCGGGCGGTGCGCACAACACGATGAACCAGTTCGCGTCGGCGGACTGATCTGAAAATCGTAACAAGATGGCCCGGGGCGCAAGCTCCGGGCCGTTGCCGTTTCAAAGGACCGGTCCCTTGACACCCACCCGCAACCGCCATCGGATGCAGCCAAGGAAACCGTAACCGAGACCCCAATCATGCTTGATCCCGTCGACGTCCTCATTATCGGCGCCGGAGCCTCCGGCGGTGCCGTGGCCTGGAGCCTGGCCGACACCAAGATGCGGATCGTCTGCCTGGAGCAAGGCGACTGGCACAAGCCAACCGACTACCCCGCCAATGGACGCGATTGGGAAGCCCGCCAGCTCAACGATTTCAGCATCAGCCCGAACCGCCGCGGCCGGGTGCAGGATTACCCGATCAGTGAGGACGACTCGCCCATCAAGATCGCCAACTTCAATGGCGTTGGCGGCGGGACCATCCTGTACGCGGGGCATTATCCGCGCTTCCACCCATCGGATTTCCGGGTGAAATCGCTCGACGGTGTCGGCGACGACTGGCCCATCAGCTACAAAACCCTCGAACCCTATTACGCCGAAAACGACCGCATGACGGGCGTCTCCGGCCTGGCGGGCGATCCCGCCTATCCGCCCAAGCAGCCGATGATGCCGCCGCTGCCGCTGGGAACCTCCGGCGCCGCTTTGGCGAAGGGGCTGAACAGCCTGGGCTGGCATTGGTGGCCATCCGACAGCGCCATCGCCACGGTGGATTACGAGGGCCGGGCCAAGTGCATCAACCTCGGTCATTGCACCTCCGGCTGCGCCCAGGGCGCCAAGGCCAGCAGCGACATCACCTATTGGCCGCAGGCGATCCGCGCCGGGGTGGAACTGCGTACCCGCTGCCGGGTGAAGGAAATCACCGTCAACGACCAGGGCATGGCCTCCGGCGCGATCTATTTCGACGCGGATGGCAAAGAGGTCTTCCAGCCCGCCGAGGTCGTCATCATGGCCTGCAACGGGGTCGGCACGCCGCGCATCCTGCTGAACTCGAAATCCGAGAAATTCCCCAACGGCATCGCCAATTCCAGCGGCCTGGTGGGCAAGAATCTGATGTTCCACCCCTACGCCCAGATCTACGGCTATTTCGATCAGGAGATGGACGGCTACCACGGCCCCAACGACTGCATCTGGAGCCAGGAGTTCTACGAAACCAACCGCGAGCGCGGCTTCCTGCGCGGCTGGACCTTTGAATTCACCCGCGGCCAGGGCCCGGTCATGGCCGCCGTCACCGGCATGGCCACCAACCGCCTACCCTGGGGTGAAGACCATCACCGCGCCTATCGCCGGCTATACGGCCACCGCGCCGGCATGGTCGCGATCTGTGAGGATCTGCCGGAAGAGCACAACACCGTCACCCTCGACCCCTTCCTGAAAGACGCGCACGGCATTCCCGCGCCGAAGATCACCTACACGCTCAGCGAAAACAGCCGCCGCATGCTGGATTACGCGGTGGAACGCGGGTCAGAGATCCTGCGTGCCGCCGGCGCCCATGACGTGGGCTTCGAAAAGCCGCTGGGACATGGCGGCTGGCACCTGATGGGCACCGCGCGCATGGGCAAGGACCCCACGAAGTCGGTCGTCAATGAATGGGGCCGATCACATGATGTGAAGAATCTGTTCGTGGTGGATGGGAGCTTGTTTGTGACCTCGGCCGGCGTGAACCCGACCTGCACCATTCAGGCGCTGGCGCTCTATGTGGCCGACAGCATCAAACAGCGCCTCGCCACCTTGTTTGATTGAGATGACCATGAGCCTCTCCCCCGACCAACAGAGATCGTTGCGCTGCGTCGCCGGCCTGATGATCCCCG
>CAIUPC010000187.1 GCA_903900905.1 uncultured Acetobacteraceae bacterium | reverse complement strand
CGTGGATGCCGACCTGCGTCGGCATGACGGGTGACGATGGCCGGTACGTCAACATCAACGCGGACTGGTATTAAGATCCGTTAAACGTCGTCGGGGCTGATCGCCATGATCAGCTCCGCCGCCTGACGATGGACCTCAGCCTCCCGCTCCAGGTTTTTCGGGAAGCGGGAGCGCCGGGCCAGGACCAAAGCCCGCTTGGCCTGGGATTCATGCCAGTCGCGAACCGCGGCGAGGGCGGCGTTCCAGCCATTTTCAAAGTCTGTGGTGATGGGACTGTTCCTTAACCCTGTCGCAGGGCGGCTGGAGCGGGTGAAGGGAATCGAACCCTCGTGTGCAGCTTGGGAAGCTGCCGTTCTACCATTGAACTACACCCGCGTTCCCGCGTCGTTGGCGCAGATATAAGCAACCACGCGCCGTCGCGCAATCGGTCAACTGTGTGACACCGGCCGTTGACGGCCCTTTCCGCTTCGCTTAGTGACGATCCTACCGGGTGCGCCCGGTCCTCGTGATTTGTCCGGCCGGATTGCGGCGAGGTGAAACAAGCGCGCTAAAGAGGCCAGTCTCATGCCCTGAATCCGGGGCCGGAGGCTGCTCAACGGTCGGTCCATCGCAAGAAGGACCCGCTTCATGACCAAAGACCCCCGCTCCTACCGTCCCGCGACCCGCCTCGTCCAAGGCGGCGTGCAGCGCAGCCAGCATGGCGAAACCGCCGAAGCACTGTATCTGACCTCCGGCTATGTCTACGACAGCGCCGAACAGGCCGAGGCGACCTTCGCCGGCACGGTCGAACATTACCAATACTCCCGCTTCGCCAATCCGACGCTCACCATGCTCGAACAGCGCCTGTGCCTGATCGAGGGGGCGGAGGAATGCCGCACCACCGCCACCGGCATGGCGGCCGTGAACGCGGCGCTGCTGTCGCATTTGAAGGCCGGCGATCGCGTGGTGGCGTCCCGCGCGCTGTTCGGATCGTGCCACTGGATCGTGTCCACGCTGCTGCCGAAGTTCGGCATCGAGTCGGTGTTCGTCGATGGTTGCGACCTGGATCAGTGGCGGGCGGCTCTGTCCAAGCCCACCAACCTGGTGCTGCTGGAAACCCCGTCCAACCCGATGCTGGACATTGTCGATCTGCCGGCGGTGGCGGAACTGGCGCACGCGGCCGGGGCCATCGTGGTGGTGGACAATGTCTTCGCCACCCCGCTGTTGCAGCAGCCGCTGACCATGGGCGCCGATGTGGTGGTGTATTCGTGCACCAAACATATCGACGGCCAGGGCCGGGTGCTGGGCGGGGCAATCCTATCCAACCGCAAATGGGTCAATGATGTCTTGCAGCCCTTCATCCGCAACACCGGCCCGGCGATGTCGGCCTTCAATGCCTGGATCCTGCTGAAAGGGATCGAGACCCTGGCGCTCCGCGTCGATGCCGGCTGCCGCGCCGCGGCCTCCATCGCCGATTTCCTGGCCGAACAGCCTGGCGTTACCCGGGTCTGGTACCCCACGCGGGCGGATCACCCGCAGGTGGAACTGGCGCGCAAGCAGATGACCGCGGGCGGGACGGTGGTGACGTTTGAGGTCGCGGGCGGCAAGGATGCGGCGTTCAAGGTCATGAACGGGTTCGGGTTGATCGCGATCTCCAACAACCTGGGGGATTCCAAGTCGCTCGCGACCCATCCCGCCACGACGACGCATATGCGCATTGGCGTTGATGAGCGGACGAAACTGGGCATCACCGACGGCGTCATCCGGATTTCCATCGGTCTGGAGGACCCGGAAGACCTGAAGGACGATTTGCGCGGGGCGCTGGCGACAT
>CAIUPC010000186.1 GCA_903900905.1 uncultured Acetobacteraceae bacterium | reverse complement strand
GCCGATGAGGGCGGCTGGTGGCCGGCTTTCTCCACCAACGAACAGGCCCTCGACACCCTCGTCCGCGCCATCGAACGTGCCGGCTTCCGACCCGGGGAACAGGTTGGCATTGCCCTCGACATCGCCTCCTCCGAGTTCGGCAAAAACGGCCGCTACAAGCTGGCGCTGGAGGACCGGGAGCTCGGCACTGAGGAGATGATCAGGCTCCTGACCGGCTGGATCGCCCGCTACCCCATCCTGTCGATCGAGGACCCCCTGGCCGAGGATGACGCCGAGGGGTTTCGGGCCTTTACCGCCGAAGTCGGCGATCGGGTCCAGATTGTCGGCGACGATTTCCTGGTCAGCGACGCCGCCCGGGTGCGTCAGGCCGCCAGCGTGGGCAGCGCCAATTGCGTGCTGCTCAAGCCCAACCAGCGCGGCACCATCACCGAAACCCTCGATGCCTGGAACGCCGCCAAAGACTGCGGCTATGCCGCGATCGTCTCCGCCCGCTCGGGTGAGACGGAGGACACCACCATCGTCCACCTCGCTGTCGGCTGGGGCGCCGGCCAGCTCAAAGTCGGCAGCTTCACGCGCAGTGAGCGGATGGCGAAGTGGAACGAGACCCTGCGTGTCGAGGAAGCCCTCGGCGGCCGCGCCCGCTATGCCGGCGGTGCCGTGCTGGGCCGGTCGCAGTGAATATCGTCTTCCACTTCGCCGCCGGCCCCGACCTCGCGACCCGGCTGGCGTCGGTGCCGGGCGTGAATATCGCCGTCTGCGCCGAGGCTGACGGCGCCCGGCTGATGCAATTGCTGCCGGACTGCGACGTGTTCTGGCACGTGCTGAAACCCTGCACCGCCGCCATGATCGCCGCCGCGCCCCGCCTGCGCCTGATCCAGAAAATCGGCGTTGGCGTGAACACAATTGACCTCGATGCCGCCAAAGCGCGTGGCATTCCGGTCTGCAACCTGCCGGGCACCAATGCGCGCGCGGTGGCGGAGCTGGCGCTGTCGCTGATGCTGGCGGTGGTCCGCCGCATCCCGCGCTTCGACGCCGGCATGCGACATGGGGTCTGGAGCGACCCCGCGCTCCAGGATGGTATCGGCGAACTCGGTGGCCGGACGGTGGGCCTGGTGGGCTATGGCGCGATCCCACGGTTGCTGGCTCCGGTGCTGGAAGCGCTGGGCGGCCGCATTCTCTATACCGCACGCAATCCGGTGGCCGATGCGCGCGGCGAATACCGCCCGCTGGACGCGCTGCTGGCCGAGGCCGACATCGTCAGCCTGCACATCCCGCAGACCGCCGAGACCACCGGCCTGATCAACGCCGCCGCGCTGGCCCGCATGAAACCCGGCGCGATCCTGATCAACACCGCCCGCGGCGGCCTGGTCGATCAGCTGGCTCTGGCCGAAGCCCTGCGCTCCGGCCATCTGGCCGGCGCCGGCCTGGATGTGTTCGCCGCCGAACCCCCCGACTTCGCGGACCCGCTGTTCACGCTGCCCAACGTCGTCGCCACCCCCCACATCGCCTGGCTCACCACCGGCACCTTCGACCGCAGCTTCGCGATCGCGGCGGATAACGCCCGCCGGGTGATGGCAGGGGAGGGGCTGTTACATCGGGTGGTGTGAGCACGCCTGGCGGCGTAAAATCAGGGAAGATGGTTCCAAAACACCGTCATCCCCGGGCCTGTCCCGGAGACCAATCGCGGCACCAGAGGAAACCTTGGTCCCCGGGACAAGCCCGGGGATGACGGTTTTGGAGGCCCCCAGCCTACCGCGTCATCATCACCGGAATATTCGAATATTCCAGCACATGCCGCGTCACCCCGCCGAGGATCAACTGCCGCAGCCGCGAATGCGAATAAGCCCCCATCGACAACAGATCGCAGCCAAATTCCGTCGCCGCCGCCAGCAGCCCGGCACCCACCGAATTCCCGACCGAACGGAAGGTCACGATATCCGCCTTCACCCCATGCAGGGCCAGATAGGCCGCCAGATCCGGCGCCCCTGGCCCGCGGCGCTGATAGCCCTCCGCCGACAGAATCCGCACCGCATCCGCCTGCAACATCCAGGGCAAAGCCGACAAAGCCGAGGCCGCCGATTCCGCCGTGCCGTTCCACGCCAGACAGACCCGCGTGCCAATCGACTTCGGCGCCGTCTGCGGCGAAATCAGCACCGGGCGCCCCGAGTCGAACAGCACCGCATGCAACGCGTCAGAGGACGAAACATCCTCCCCGGCATCCGGATGCGGCACGATCGTCAAATCGGCCAAACGCGCCTGCTGCGCGACAATATCCTCCTCCCGCCCGGTGACGGAGGCGAAGCTCGCCGTCGCATGATCCGCGCCCGCGCGCGGTTCCGACACCACGACCTCCTGCCGGGCCACGAACCGCTCAAACATCGAGCGCACCGCATGCGCCCGGTCGCCGCTTTCCTTCTCGGTCGCGGACATCATCTCTTCGATCATCGCGCCCGACAGACCCTCGCCCGCCAGCGGCGCCACATCGCGGCTGTCCACCCGCACATGCAGCGCGCTGACATGCGCCGTGAACCGGCGCGCGATCATCAACGCGGTGGTCAGCGCGGCTTCACCCGCGGCCGTGCCCGTCAACGGCAGCAACACTTTACGGATCGGCATGGTCGGCTCCTTCCTTGGTGATCTTCTTGCAGCGCGGGGCTGCCTTGCGTTTCTAGCACAACTGGCCCGCGTCTGTGAGTGTTTTTCGTATGCACGCCAGGGCCACAACACTGTCAGTGGCATCGATCCGCGTCCAGTCTCCGGCGCCGGGATCGTTCTTCGCCGCCGCCAGCAAAACCGCCACATCGGCGTCGGAGGCATCGCCCCTCCGCGCCGCGACCCGCTGTTCGAGCACCGCCAGCGGCGCATCCAACCAGAACCCGTGCCATGCCACGCCCGCCTGCCGGGCTGCTGTGGCGATCATGGCGCGGTGCCCGGCGCTCATGAACGTCGCATCCGCGATCACCGCCTGCCCGGCCTCGGCGGCGAGGCGGACCGAGCTTGCCAGTTCCTCGAACACGGCCCGGCTGGCATCGGGCGTGTAGGCGCTCTTCGGCAGCCGATCCTCCGGCGCGAGTCCAAACTGGCGTTTGCGGATTTCATCACTGCGCAGAATCAGCGCCCCCGGCGCCCGGCCAAGGTCCGGTGCCAGGCCGCGCGCCAGCGTGGATTTGCCGGAACCGGGCAGGCCGCCAATAGCAACGATGACGGGCGGGGCAGGGCGCAGATAGGCGGCCGCCGCCTCCAGATAGGCATGCGCCTCCGCGTCACGCCCGCTGCGTGCCGCCACATGCGCCCGCACCATTGCCCGCAGCGACAGGAACGCGGGCAGTCCCCGGACCAGTGCCGCGTCCCCGTTGCGCGCGACATATCGGTTCAGCACCCGGTTCGCCGCCGCCCGGCTGACGCGGTGGTCGAGGTCCATCAACAGGAACGCCAGATCATAGCCAAGGTCGATGGTCGCCAGCGCCTCGTCGAACTCCAGCGCGTCGAAGGGCACCGGCTTGCCGTGCCAAAGGCAGAGATTGCCCAGATGCAGATCGCCATGCGCCCGCCGCACGAACCCCTCCCGCGCCCGCTGCGCCAGCCAGGGGAGGAGCTGACCCACCTCATCGCGCATCAACCGGTCCCAGGTGAGGACCGCATCGCGGGGCAATCCGGCGCTGAGCGCGGCCTGGACATTGCCCGCCAGCACATGGCGCATCGCCGGCACGGCGTCGGGGAGGGCGGGTAACCGGGCGTGATACGCCGCCACCGCGTCCGCCATTCCATCCAGCAGCGGCGGATCGATCTGCCCGGCCGCGGCCCGGGCTTCCAGGAAATCACCGGCGGGAATACGCGCCATCCGCAACACCCATTCCACGATCACCGCGCCTTCGGCCGGGCCGATGGCCAGCGTGCCATTGGGGTGGCGGACGATGGGGACGACATCGCGATAGAGGCCGGGGGCGGCCGGGGTGTTCAGCGCCAGTTCCCGCTCACAGAAATGCCGCCGCGCGTCGAGCGTCGAAAAATCCAGGAAGGACAGCCGGACGGCTTTTTTCAGCTTCCAGACGGTGTCCGTGCCGAGGAACACCAGCGAGATATGCGTCTCAACCGGTGGGGCGCCGGCGATGGTGCGGAGGAAGGCGATCGTGTCCGTCTGGTCCTCGGGCATTGGGTGCTCCCTTTGGCGATTGGCGGGCCTGCCGAAGACGAGCGAGCGGTGTCATCGCCCCGAACCGTGATCGTACCCCTTGTTGATCGGCAAGGGTGCAGCAATCGGATGCTGCCCGGTCTCCAGGGGTGCGATGCCATCGTGATGGTCACGGATCGGGGAATGTTCGGCTATCATAGTGCGGGCGGCTCCGGCCCGACGCAATGGGCTGGCCGTGCCGGCGGTTTCGCCACCGCCCGGGGTTTACCGGCAAAATCCGCGGCCATACGCTCGACCGCTCCGCCGCGCGTCCGTCGGCCTCTGTCGAGTGCCGCAAGCAGGGCGATAAGGCGGAGATTTACGTGAAGTCGTGGGCCGACGGCGATGCGAGCCCGAAGGTCATGACCAGCGATCGCGCCAACCACACATATGTCCGGGTTCAGGGCGGCGGTCCGGTTGGCGGGGTGCGAAGCCGAACACGGTGTGGGCGCCCGGCTGGATGAGAAAATTGGCCATGTGCCGCAAAGCACAGCCTGGCCGTCCGGAATACCGTTCAATGAGGACATGGCGAACGGGACCCCAGGACGGCGCCATGATCCTCATCCCTGGGTTGAAACGCAGGAGACTCCCATGTCCAACACGCACTCTTCTCCCCGCCACCCCGCCTTGGCCGCCGAAGCCCTTTCGCTGACCGCGTTGGACCAGGTGGTTGGCGGTAACAGCCTCACGCATTTCATTAGGGCAGTCGTTATTGCTGGCACCGCCGATACCGGCGGTTCGGGTGCGCCAACGGATTCCGCTGTCGCGACTCACACGCAGGTCTGGGTCAGCTCGATATCGTAAGCCAGTTCGTGGCCGTGATGGGGTGGTGCAGCACGATCAAACCTCCCCCCACGGCGCGTGCGCCCGAGGCCCCGGCATGACCGGGCCTGGACCGTGATCGTTTGAGGTTGGATCAGCGTACGTGTTCGATCATGGTCTGGCTCGTTGTTTTGTCGTGTGATTGACGTTTTCGGGTGAGCCCACTTCAAACGATCACG
>CAIUPC010000185.1 GCA_903900905.1 uncultured Acetobacteraceae bacterium | reverse complement strand
CTTTGTCGCACAAGTTGCGGCTGGCGTTGCTGGTCAATGGCGTGGACGTCAACGGCCGTATCGGTGGTTTCGTGTCGGGCACCCACACGGGTGACGACGTGGCGCACACCGCGGCGGCGTTCCGGGAAGCGGTGCGGATGCTGCGGGCCGAGGGCGAACTGACGGCCTAGCCATATTGGTCATATTCACG
Source organism: uncultured Acetobacteraceae bacterium (assembly GCA_903900905.1). Classification (GTDB taxonomy): domain Bacteria; phylum Pseudomonadota; class Alphaproteobacteria; order Acetobacterales; family Acetobacteraceae; genus Rhodopila. The sequence goes on along the minus strand of CAIUPC010000185.1, from coordinate 3,751 downwards.
CCATGCTCCTGCGTTAGAAGCCGGAGTAATCGCGGTGTCGTGCCGGCGCATTGGCGCCGGGAATGGCGGAGTCCGCGCTTCTGGAATCCACCATGACCCAGGCCGGCTCCGCGCAGGCGGTTGTTTTCCCTCTGACTCTGTCGCAATCCGTCATGGCGCGCTCCCTGTTCGACCGAGGTCGGCTGCTCATGCCGAGAGCGGTGGGGCAGTCCACCAGTGTTATGGCCGGGCGGATCTGGTGGCTTTGCTGCGCGACGCTCTGTTTGGCATTGCTGGCGCCGCTGCTGGTCGTCGATGTGCCGCCCTTGCTGGACTATCCGAACCATTTGGCGCGGCTGGTCATACTGGCGGAGAATGGCAGCGACCCTGTTCTGGCACGATTTTACAGCCCGCGCTGGGCGGTCATTCCCGATCTGGCGATCGACGCCCTCGCACCGGCCCTGCTGCACATTCTGCCCGTGCACGTGGCGGGGCGGATCATGCTGGGGGTGGTGCTGCTCCTGCCGATCGTGGGGACGATTGCGTATAGTTGGGCTTTGATGGGGCGGCGGACATGGTGGCCGCTTGGCTGTGTGCTGGTCGCCTATAACGCGGCGTTTCTGCAGGGGTTTCTCAATTTCACCACCAGCATTGGGGTGGCATTGCTGCTGGCCGCGGCCTGGCTGCGCTGGCGGGAAAGCCATCCTTTCCGGACCCTTTGTCTCGTCATACCCGGGGCGGTCGTATTGTTTTTTTGCCACCTGATGGGGTTGCTGTTCTTCGCGCTTCTCATCGGCGCGCACGAATTGACCCATCTGCCGGAGGTTTGGCGCCGTCCAAAGGCCATGATGACCCGCGTGATGTTCGGACTGGCGGTATTTGCGGTGCCGGTGGGATTCTACCTGACCTCGGATCTCAGTGAGATGGTCGGCGACGCGGAATATCTGTCCCCGGTGGGCAAGGCCGCGCAGTTGCTGATTCCGTTTGTGAATTATTCTTTGCCGCTGGATATCGCCACGGCGCTGCTGGTCAGCGGCGGTCTGGTCGCCGGGGTGGTACTGCGACGATTGTGGATGCCGGCACGCTCGGCGATCGCGTTGCTGCTGTTGGCCGGTTTGTATCTCGCCGCGCCCTTTGGCTTCAAAGGCACCTTCAATCTCGATACCCGCTTCGTGGTGATGCTCGGGTTTCTGCTGTTCGGGGGAATGATCCCGGTGGCGGTGCCGCCGCGGGTCGCGCGGGCCATCGCTGTCGCCATGGTCGCGCTGTTCGCCGTGCGGATGGTCGCGCTCGGCGGGGTTTGGCTGGCCCATAACGACGATTTGGCGGACTTGCGCGCGGTCACCGCCAGCGTGGCGCCGGGCAGCGCGGTGTTTGTCACCACCGTCACCCCCGAAGAAGCCCCGGATTACTGGGACAACGGCCCGACGGCCCGGCGGCTCTCGAATGGGCTGCGCACCGATGCCCACTTGCCTGCCTTGCTGCTGATCGAGCGCCGGGCCTGGTGGCCCTTCCTGTTCGATAACCCGTCTCAGCAACCAGTGGAGACAATCGAGCCCTATCGCACCCTGGCAGAGCGCGTTGGCGGGATGCCGCCGCATCGGGCGCTGGAAATCCCGGGTCTGGTCGATCTCTGCGGGTTTGACAGCGTGCTTCTCCTCCAGGCCGGCGCTGAACCCAACCTCCGCCACTATGCCGCTGATCGGCTGGTGCTGGTGGCGGCTTCGGATGCCGCGGCGCTGTTCCGGGTGAAGACCGACGCTGACTCTCCCCTTGCGGCCAAGGCGCCGTGCAATAATATTGCGCGGCCCGCCCCCAGGACCCCGTAACCGGTCAAAACAACATGAAGCACCCCGGACCCGAGGCACCGATCCACCTCGACGCCATCGACCGACGTATCCTGGCCGCTTTGCAGGAAGACGGGCGTATGACCAACGTCGAGTTGTCGCGCCGCGCGGGCATCTCTGCCCCGCCTTGCTTACGGCGGGTTCGGGTGTTGGAGCAGGCTGGGGTGATACGTGGCTATCATGCTGATACTGACCCGCAAAAGCTGGGCTGGGAGATCACGTTCTTCGCCATCGTCGGCCTTGAAAGCCAAAAAGAGGCGGTCCTGGCCGCGTTCGAACAAACCGCCGCCGCCTGGCCGGAGGTGCGGGAGTGCCACATGATCCGCGGTGGCGGCGATTTCCTCCTGCGTCTGGTGGCGCGCGATACCGCGCATGAGAACCAGTTGACCCAGCGCCTGACCGGTCTGCCGACAGTCAGCCGGGTGCAGACGCTACAGACCATTCGCACCAGCCGCAGCCTGTCTGGCGTTCCCTTCCAGGACGGTGTAGCTCGCGCGCCATGATGGATCGTATGCCTGCCCCCGAGCTGACCGTCGTTGTACCGTGCTATAACGAACGGCCCAACGTCGCGCCGATGATCGCCAAGCTCGATGCCGCCTTGGCCGGCATCGCGTGGGAGGTCGTGTATGTCGACGATAACAGCCCTGATGGCACAGCGGCTGAGGTGCGCCGCATTGCCCAGACCGATGCCCGCGTGCGCTGCATTCGCCGCGTCGGGCGCCGCGGTCTGGCCTCGGCGGTGATCGAGGGGGCGTTGTCGTCCTCCGCTGCTTACGTGGCCGTGATCGACGGGGATCTCCAGCACGACGAGACCCGTCTGCCGGTCATGCTGGCGGCCCTACGCACCGGGGAGGTCGACCTCGCCGTCGCCAGCCGGCATGTGGAAGGCGGCGACAATGCCGGCCTCGCCAACCAGTGGCGGCACTTCCTGTCCGATGGCGGTATCTGGCTGGCCCAGCGGTTTCTGCCGGTTCGGTTGACCGACCCCATGAGCGGCTTCTTCATGCTCCCGCGCCCATTGTTTGAAGAGCTGGCGCACGGGCTGAACGGCCAGGGCTTCAAAATCCTGCTCGATCTCGTGCTCAGCTCGCCCGCGCCGCTGCGGGTGCGTGAAGTGCCCGCGACATTCAGCGAACGTATCGCCGGGGAGAGCAAGCTGGACGCGCTGGTGATGATCCAGTTCGGCGGGTTGTTGCTGGATAAGATTTGCGGCGGTTTGCTGCCGCTGCGGTTCATCTCGTTTGGCCTTGTCGGTGGGTTGGGCATCCTGATCCACCTCGCGATCCTGGCGTCGCTGCGTCAGACCACGGGCCTTGAGTTTGAGGTTGAGCAGGCGATTGCGACTGTGTTCGCTATGATTTTCAACTTCAAGCTGAACAATTCCATCACCTACCGTGACCAACGCCTGCGGGGGCCGCGGCTCTGGCGGGGGCTGCTGCTGTTCATGCTGGTCTGCGGTGTCGGCGCCATCGCCAATATCGGTATCGCCAACGTGCTGTATGAATCCCACACCAACTGGACCGCCGCCGGTGCCATTGGCGCATTGATCGGTGTGGTCTGGAACTACGCGGTGTCCTCCACCCTGGTGTGGCGCGCACGGTGAGGGTGGCCGCCGCCAGCCTGGCGGCGCTGACACTCCTCCGGCTGGCGATAGCGGCCTATCTGCCGCTGGTGCCGGATGAGGCCTATTATTGGGTCTGGTCGCGCGCCCTGGCCCCCGGGTACCTGGATCATCCACCGATGGTGGCGCTGTGGATCGCGGCGGGCACGGCGATTTTTGGAGACAATTCTCTCGGCGTGCGGCTGCTTGGGCCGCTGGCGGCAGCGCTCGAAACGGTCATGCTGGCAGATGCGGCGGCCCGCCTGTTTCCGGGGCGTAAATGCGCGGTGGCGGTGGGCGTGTTGTGGAATGCCATGCCGCTGGT
>CAIUPC010000184.1 GCA_903900905.1 uncultured Acetobacteraceae bacterium | reverse complement strand
TCGAGCCCGAATAGGTGCTGAACGTGAGGTTCGAGACCGGGAGGTAGGGGTTAGCAACGGCGGTGCCGGCGGCGGCGGCGAAACCAACGGCCGCGAGGCCGGCGATCACGAGGTTACGAAATTGGACCGACATTATGGAATTCCTTGCAGGTGTGGACGCACGCTAACACCCAAGAAAATCGCATGCCAAATCGATAAAACGTTTTAGATCAATATATTGCCTATTATTCCCTCGGCAACGAGTGACCCGAGTGTAAAGAATTCCGACTCCCACCGTCGTCCCAACCGGAGGAGCGCTCGGCGATCCCGGTTCCGCCCGCCCCGCACAAGCCGGAAAAGCAGATCAGTGGGGTGAAAACCGGTATTATAACTGGATTTTTTCATCTCTTCCTGTGATCCGATTGCGCGAGTAGGCATGCGGCCGCCGGCCGAGCAGACTTTGGTTAAAGCGCCGGCAGCCAGGCATGTGTAAAATATTCCGACTCTCATTCATCTCAATTTTGGTATCCAACATGACGGCGCGATCAACGCATCGCGAGCGCTTGCTGCGCCGTGATGTCTCACTTCTCTTATCAAGAGCGACCGGCCGATCTTAATAGGAGACGTGACGGCGGTTCGCCTGCGAGCGGCCATCCGGGGGGGGCAAATCAGGCCAGACGACAATGCTGAGCCGCGCCGATGTGTCCGGCTATTTTACACGACCCGCAGGTCGGCCATAATAGTGATCAATTTATATTACATGATATTTTCTTATGTAATATCTATTAAAACTAATAATACTAAAAATTTTTGAGTATTTGAATGTTTCTTTTCATGCCACCGCTGCTGCCGGTGTGATGTCCATCGATACGCCAGGCACCGCGACAATCGGCAACGGCACACATGGTAACGCTTATGGCGTTGATGGCCCATTCGCCAATTCATCGTCTGGCGGCGAGTTCATTCAGGTTGATGGAAACCCGGATTACGAAAGTTCCTTCGGGCAGCCGATCACGGGCCTGCACCCCTCCACCACCCACGATCTGAGTGTCTGGCAAGCGGGAATACGCAGGCCACGCCGGAGCCTGCGACAGTTGCGATCCTCGTTCTGACACTGGACGGGCTGGCAGCACTTGCCAATCGCCGTCGCACAAAGCGCGATATCAAAGCCTAAATTTTCATGATCAAGGTGCCTGTCTGAGAATCCGCCTCAGTCAGGCGCTGCCTGGGACAATTTAGGTCAATACGGGAATCCCGAAAAGGCCGCCCCAATTTCGGGCTGACATTTTGCTGGTCGGAGTGAGAGGATTCGAACCTCCGGCCCCTGCGTCCCGAACACAGTGCTCTACCAGGCTGAGCTACACTCCGGCCATCGACAATCGGCGAACCGTTCGTCGGAGGCGGGCATATAGCCGCCCTCGGGACAGTCGGCAAGGGCCTTTCTGCCCTCCTCGCAATACAGGACCGCGCGACGGAGGCAGACCGCCGCTCGTAGTCGGGTGTTGGGCCATGGGACAGCGACGGGCTAATGCTCCCGCCGCCGCCACCACAGGCCCGCGCCGATCACGCAGACCAGGCCGACGGCCACGATCAGATCGATTGCCAGCATCGGTCCGACCCAATCGGCCACCGCGCCGAACAGCAGAATGCCCAGTGGCCCCATGCCGATACAGACCGTCAGCAGGCCCATCAGCCGTGATCGGATATGCGCCGGGGTGGACAGGACGATCAGCGAGGTCTGCATATTGGCGAAGGCCGAAGAGCCGAACCCGCCACAGGCCAGCAGCACGCAGGCGAGCGGAAACACCGGCGCGAGCGGCATCAGAAACACGCTGACGAGGAAGACGATCGACCCGCCGACCATGAGGGTGCGGCCGGACAGGCGCGGCCCGCCGGTGGTGAGCCAGATGCCCCCGAGAAAAGCGCCGAACGACTCGGACGCCGCCAGCACGCCCACCAAGGCCGGCGAGACGTGGAAGACCAGCTTGCCGATGGGCGCCATCAGGGCGCTGTACGGGAAGCCCAGCAGGTTCATGAAGATGGTCACCAGCAACACCCCGGCGATGGTGGTGTTGGTGCGGGCGTAGACGATGCCCTCTTTCAGGTCGCGCGGCACCTGCGCCAGCACCAGACGCCGGGTTTCCTGCCGGTAGCGCAGCCCGCTGACCAGGACGGCCGCGAGCGCGAATATGCAGGCTGAAGCCGTGTAGGATCCGGCGATCCCCCAGGATTGATAAATCATCCCGGCGCTCACGGGGCCGACCAGCCGGGTGAAGGAATTGGACATCGTGTCGAGCGCCAAGGCGCGGGAGACGAGGGGCGTATCCACACACTCCCCCACCATGCGGCGGCGTGTGGCCATCTCCGACGACCAGACGATGCCGGTGATGGTGGCGGCCACCCCGAGGTGCCAGGGCCGCGCCACATCGCACCAGGCGAGGATAGCGACCGTGCCGGACGACAGGCAGGCCATGATCTGCCCGGTCAGCAGCACGTGCTTGCGGTTCATCGCCTCACTGAGCACGCCCGAAAACGCGCCCAGCAGCAGCATCGGCATGGTGCGGGCGGCGGAGACCAGAGCAACGTCCAGGCCGGAACCGGTCACGTCCAGCGTGAACAGCGCCGCCGACAGCAGTTCGAACCAGCGCATGGTATTGGCGCAGCCGCCGATAGCCCACAGCCGCAGGAAGGATGGGGCGGCCAAAAGGGCGCGCAGGCCCGCTGTCTGGGTCGTGGCGATGACGGTCCCCTTATGCTTCCGGCCGGGCGGGCATGGACCGCGCCGGCCGATAATGCTTATCATAAAGCCTGTTAACAGAACCGGCCCTTGGGAGAAGTACAATGAACGACATGCCAGCTCAGCCCCAATTCGACCGCGCGGCGGAGGACCTCGGCAACATCGTCGAGCTCGGCCACGTCAACGTGCTGGTGCCCGATCAGGGCCTGGCCACCGCCTATTACATCATGGGCCTGGGCCTGACCCGCGACCCGTATCTGATGGCGGGCCTGGAGAACATGTGGGTCAATGTCGGCCGCGGCCAGTTCCATCTGCCGACACGCGGCACCCAGGTGGTGCGCGGCACGACCGGGCTGGTGCTGCCGGACCTGGAAGCGCTGCTGAAGCGGCTGGAATACGCGAAGAAGTTCCTGGAGGGCACCCAGTTCTCCTACCGCGTCGCCGGCGATGTCGTTGAAACCACCTGCCCCTGGGGCAACCGCATCCGCTGCCACGCCCCGACCCCGGCGCTGTTCGGGCCGATGCGCGTGGGCATGCCCTATGTCGAGTTCGATGTGCCCGTCGGCACCGATCTGGCCGCGATCGCCAAGTTCTATGTCGAAATCCTCGGCGGCATCGCCGGAGTCGCGTCCGATGAGCGCGGGGCTTATGCCTGGGCCAATACCTCGGCCGAAAGCCGCGTTGTGTATCGCGAAAGCGCCGTGCCGCAGCCGGAGTATGATGGCCACCACATCCAGATCACGCTGGCCGACTTCTCCGGCCCGCACAAGAAGCTGCTGGAGCGCGGGCTGATCACCGAGGAAAGCGACCAGCACCAGTACCGCTTCCTGGATATCGTGGATGTCGATACCAACAAGCACATCTTCACGATTGAGCACGAAACCCGCTCGATGCGCCACCCGATGTTCAACCGGGTGTTCATCAACCGCAACCCGGACATGAGCAACCGCAACTTCGTGCCGGGGTATGAAGTTGGTTTGTGGGCGCTGAACTGAGTTTTTCGCTAGCGGGGGGCGCGTTGTGTGCCCCCCAAGTCCTTTCTCCCCCCCGCGCGTCAACCCCGGGCTTTTCCCGGGGACCAAGGTTCCCGCCAGTGCCGCGATTTGTCCCCGGGACAAGCCCGGGGAG
>CAIUPC010000183.1 GCA_903900905.1 uncultured Acetobacteraceae bacterium | reverse complement strand
GCGGCGCTGCTTAGGCGCGCTGCTTTCTTGGACGTTTCCTCCCTAAACTTGGCGGTGCCCACGGGCACCGCCCTTTTTTTGGCCACGCATCCGCGGTCGCACCCGATCAACGACGCAAGCCTGGCTAAACCGGCTTGGCCGGGGCCGGAACCCGCCCCATCGCGCGCCACGAGTTCTGGTTCACCCAGACCAGGGATATGTCCTGAAGCCCCGCCTGCGCCAACAGGGCCGCAGCCTCTTCGCGCGTATAATACAAAGCGATCTTCGGGATCATGTGATCAAAGACGATCGCCTGGAGATGCTCGAACGAGAACCCGCGGATCAGCCGGTAATAGGGTCCCGGCGGGAATCCCAGCCGCAAGGCGCACCACAGCAAGCCGGTCAGCGGCCGGGACAGGGCATGCACCAGTTTCAGCGGCAATTTGCTGAACAGGGCCCGCCGCAACGGGTTAAACAGGTGCACGATCCAGCCATTATTCTCCCGCCCGTACAGCCAGACCAGGACATGGCCGCCGGGACGCACGGCACGGGCTAATCGCATGACTGCGGCCTCGGGGTCCGACAGGTGGTGCACGACACCGATACTGAACGCGATATCGAAGACACCGGCTTCCTGGATCTCGTAGATGCTTTCCTTGCGGACCTCCACCGAGGGGAACGGCGCCAGATTGGCCCGTGCCCGCGCCAGGGTCCGATCGTCAACGTCGACCGCGAGGCCGCCCGCCGCGCCGAACGTCATTGGCCAATAGGTGTTGCGGCCAATGCCGCAGCCGGCATCGAGAATGCGCAGGCCAGACCAGAAGCTCTTTTCCAGCGCCGTCCAGCGGAGGAACTGCTCCTCATGCGCCGGCAGCAGATCCGCGTAGCGATCCCAGGAATAGCCAAACCGATCGGGAGAGCCCTTGGCCAGCGCGCTTTCACGGGTGGAAGCGTCAGTCATACGATCCCCTTGTGTTCATGCCGTTCGCGGAAGACCCAGATCATATAGGTCAGGAAATTCATGGCCGGAATAATCATCCAATTCCACGCGATACCCCAGAGGTAGCTGTGTCCCAGGAGATCGGTAATCACAAACATGCCGCCGACAGCCACGGTGAACGACATGCCGGTTGAAACCGCGAAGCGCAGCGGTTGGAACGAATCATACGGCCGATCGGAGAATGAAACCCGGGCATGGGCGAGATAGGAGAGGGGTAAGGTGATGATAAACGCCAAAGTGCTGGCGCTGGTCGGACTCAACGACGGCAGACCGCGCACGCAGGCCACGACGGCCAGGCTGTAGAAGACCGAGATCCCCAGCCCCACGCAGCCATAGCGGATCATACGCCGGAGCAAGGCCCAGACGGCGGCTTTAGAGACCATTCTGATACTTTCCGGCGAATGCCTGCAGGCTCAGCCAACTCCAAAGCAAAAGCCGTTCGTCGGCGCGCCCGGCCTGTGCCGCGTTCCACTGTGCGGCGATCCACCCGGAGCGAACGCCTTTTATCGGCTGCAACGGCGGCGATGCCGGCATTTGCCGCAGCCATTTGGCCAAGGGGATGCCGAACCCTTTCTTGGGCCGGGTCAGGACTTCATTGGGCACCAGGTCCCGAACGGCCTCCCGCAGCAGGAATTTACGCACGCCATTCCGGTATTTATAGCCATGTGGCAGGCGGGCGCAGAAATCCACGACATCGTTGTCCAGGAAAACCGCGCGGGATTCGAGCGAGACCATCATCGCGGCGCGATCGGTTTTCGCGAGAATATCGTCCTGCAAATAGAAGCGGCTGAAGAATTCCAAGGTCCGGTCGATCGGATTCGTGGCCTCGGTTTGATCCCAGGCCTCGATGGCTTCGGAATACAGCTCCTCCACCGGCAGCGGGTCGTCGAACAGTTCACCCATCCGGGCCGGTTCCAGGGGCGACATCCAGACGGGAAGCCGCACATTGGCGTTGTAAGACATGCCCATCAGGGCTCGGCGCAGCTTGAAATCGAAGCTCATATTGGACGCCGACCGCGGGAGGAGATTGGCGGCGCGGCGGAACAGGTGGTGCAGGGGCGCTGGCACCAGACGGTCGTAGTAGCCAGCGGGTGCCAAAGCCGCGAAGGGGTCATAGCCGGCGAACAACTCATCGCCGCCGTCACCGGATAATGCGACCGTCACCGTCTCTCGCGCGAAAGCTGACAGGAGATAGGTTGGCAGGATCGAGGGATCACCCAAAGGCTCATCCAACCGCCCCAACACGTCCGGCACCAGGGTGCGGGCGAGATCGAAATCGAGCACACGTTCGTGGTGGCGGGACCCGATGGCTGTCGCGACCTGCCGTGCGTAGGCGGATTCATCGAAGGATGGCTCGTTAAAGCCGATGGTAAAAGTATCGAGGCTGGCGGGATCGCGATGGCGCGCGGCCAAAGCCAGGACGGTCGAGGAGTCGATCCCTCCCGACAGGAATACGCCCAGGGGGACATCGCTCACCAGGCGCCGGGCGGTCGCGCGGTCCAGCAAGGCCCGGAGTTCTTCCGCGAGCCTGGGAATGCGATGCGCGGGGGCGTCTTCCTCCGCCTGAATGGCGAAGCGCCAGTAGCGTTCTTCTCGCACGGCAAAGCTGTCCAGTTCGACCGTCAGCATCGATCCCCCCGGCAGTTTCCGGGCGCCGCGCAGTGCGGTGTGCGGGCTGGGCAGATAGCCGTAGGCGAAGAATTTTTGCAGCGCGCGCTGGTCCAGCGTCCGATCAACATCGGGGTGAGATGCCAAAGCAGTCAGTTCCGAGGCAAAGGCAAAGAATCCCGGCCGCGCGGTGTAATAAAACGGCTTCTCCCCGAACCGGTCGCGGGCCGCGAACAGGCGGCGCCGGTTCTTGTCCCAGATCGTGAACGCGAACATGCCGTTCAGGCGAGCCGGCAGGCCGCTGCCCCATTCCTCATAGCCATGCACCAGGACTTCGGTGTCGGAATGGTCGCTGCGGAAGCGGTGACCGGCGCGGATCAGCTCCGCCCGCAGTTCGCTGTAATTATAAATCTCACCATTGAACACGACCGCGACGGTGGAGTCTTCGTTCCACATCGGCTGGGTGCCACCGGCGATGTCGATCACCGCCAGGCGGCGAAACCCCAGGTGCACCGCGTATTCGGGGTCGATGTAAAAACCATCGCTGTCGGGGCCGCGATGGATCAACGCCGCCGCCATCGCCTCCAACGCCGCCCGCCCGCCGGCGCCGGCAAATCCCGCCAGACCGCACAAGCCCGGTCAGCTCTTATGGCGCGTTGGTGTGAGGTCTTCGCAATTAATCGCCTCTCTCACATGGTAGATGCTTTTATTTTGCGATTCGAAATAGGTGCGGACCATGATTTCCGCGACCAGTCCGATGCAGATACTCATGATCCCCATCATGATGGACATCACGACGAGCAAGGGCAACGGCGTTTGGATCATCGACAAATTGCCGAAGAATTTCAGATAGAGCATGTAGACGAAGCTCAGTCCGGCAACCACGAACCAGAGCAGCCCGAAGCCGCCGAAAACATAAATCGGCTTACCGATCCAGCGGTCGAGGAAGCGGACCACAAGCAGATCCAGAATGACTTTGAAGATACGTTCCAGACCGTAATTCGATGTCCCGTGCAGGCGCACACTGTGATTGACCGGAATTTCCGTAATTTTGGCCCCATACCACGCGGCGTAAATCGGCACGAAACGGTGCATTTCCCCGTATAGACGCACAGGCCCGATGACGGCGCGGCGATAGGCTTTCAACGAACATCCGTAATCATGCAGATGCACGCCGGAAATATGGGAAATCAGGCGATTGGCCATCTGGCTGACGAAATTGCGTTTGATCGCGGCGTCCTGCCGATCTTTGCGCCAGCCGGAAACGACGTCGTAGCCTTCGTCCAGTTTGGCCAATAGCCGCGGAATATCCGCGGGATCGTTTTGCAGATCCGCATCGATGGGAACAATGATATCGCCTGTGGCATGATCGAGGCCAGCCATCATCGCGGCCGTTTGCCCGTAATTGCGTGCGAGGTCGATCACCCGAAGTTCCGGATGCTCCGCCGCGAGGCCGCGCAGCACGGTCAGGCTGTTATCTGAACTGCCATCATTGACAATGATGGTCTCAAAGACCTGCCCCAATCCCCGCATGACCGCCAGCAAGCGCCCAATCAGGATCGGCAAATTCTGCGCCTCATTCTTGGCCGGCACGATGACCGAGATGGACGAAGAGCTGATGGATGAAGAGCTGATGGGTGACACCT
>CAIUPC010000182.1 GCA_903900905.1 uncultured Acetobacteraceae bacterium | reverse complement strand
GCACCGCCACATGAGCGGCCGGGAAAATATGCGCTTTATCGCGCGTATCTATAATCTCGAACCCCGGCCTATCGTCGATTTCGTCGGCGATGTAAGCGGGCTCGGACCATCCTACGACCAGCCCGTCGCAAGCTATTCGGGTGAAAAGCGCGCCCGCCTCGCGTTTTCCGCCAGCTACGCGATCCCCTTCGACATATACCTCGCCGATGAGTTCATGATCGGCGGCCCGCCGCCGTTCCGCGATCTGTGCCGGACGTTGGTGCGGGAACGGCAACGTAACGCGACCTTCATTCTGGCAACCCGCAGCCCGGCGCTGGTCCGGCTGTTTTGCGACAGCGGGGCCGTCCTGCATGAAGGCCGGATCACCCAATATGCCAGCGTGAGGGAGGCGGTGTCCGAACATGCCCGTCTGGTGGAGGCGCATCTTGATCCAACACCCGATGAACCGCCACGCCCGGATCCCGGCTTCTGGTCGGAGGAAGCATCCCATGCCGCATAGCCGTACCGAAGGCAGAACCATCTCGCGCCGCAGGAGGCAAACACAATGAACGCCCCCGTCGATCAACAGATGATCATGGCCTCAATGCCCGGACGCATCCGGCCCCGGCGCCGCCTGTTATGTTATCTCACCGCCGTTGGCCTGCCGACGCTGCTGATGTTCGTTTATTTGCAATTTGTCGCGACACCGCAATATGTGACCGAATTCCGTTTCAGCGTCTATAATTCAACCGATCCCGGCAGCAACGTCTTCAGCGAAATCACCAACACCGTGCAGAACACAGCATCGGTACGATCCGACCATATCGTGGCCGATTACCTGCGCAGCCGCCAGGTCGTCGAAGACCTGCGCAAGAAATTGAACCTGCCGGCGCTGTTCAACCCCCCGGGCTTCGACCCGCTGTTCCATTTCTGGTGGGATAACGGGACGGTTGAGCGGTTGCACCGCTATTGGCGCAATTGGGCGGTGGACGCCGAATTCGATGTCACCACGCAGCTCGGCTATGTTGCCGTCCGCGCCTTCAGCGCCCAGGATTCGCTGAAAATCGCGCAGGCTATGGCCGAAGCGGCCGAGCAGGTCGTCAACGATGTCGGTTCAAAATCCCGAAACGACGCGGTGCGTTACGCTGAGACGGAATATCAAAACCTGTCAGTACGGCTGGCCGCGGCCGACGAAGCGATCCGCGCCTTCCGGGAAACAAACCACACCATCACCCCGACCAGGCCCGGTGATGCCGCGGAAACTCTTGCCGCGACATTGCGGCAGAACCTGACGACCTTGAACGCGCAGTTGAACAATCTCGGACAGGCCCTGAGCCCCATCGCGCCCGCTGTACTCAGCCTGAAAGCGCAAATCGCCGGAACCGAGGCCGAACTCAACCGCGTCAGCAACACCATGGGGCGCACCGGGCTCACGGAAGGCGGCTTGCAACGCAGCCTGTCCAAAGAGCTGGTGCAGTTCGACGTCCTTGAGCGGGAACGCAATTTTTCCCTCGCCGCCCGCGACGGCGCCTATCGCCACCTGGAGCAGGTGAAATTTAACTCTACGGTCCAGCATCTGTACCTACAGCAGCATGTGAAACCCAGCCTGGCACAGAGCGCCGTC
>CAIUPC010000181.1 GCA_903900905.1 uncultured Acetobacteraceae bacterium | reverse complement strand
TATGCGGATGCTGTGCGGGACGTGCTTTGAGCGGACCAGGCTGATCATAAACCCACGGACCCCGGCGCAGCGAACGGCGGCCGCCTGACACAGGCGTCCGACAGGCGTTGCGCCGGACCGTGGTCAGAAAATTTTTCGCTCCGCAATGATATGGATCAATGCTAAATCGTGACCCTTGTCCCACGGTTAATGAGACCAGGAGATTACGATGCCCCATCGCCACATGGCGGAGATTATCCGCCACCAGATCCCGCTCGCGGTCCGGCCCGAGACCAGCGTCAAGGAAACCTGCAAGCGTATGTACGCGCGGAAGGTCGGCGCGGCGCTGGTGACCAACGAGAATGGCACGCTGCTGGGCATCTTCACGGGCCGCGATGCCGTGCGCGTTTTGTCGCGCGGCCGTGATCCGGATGAAACGCAGGTCCGCCAGGCCATGACCAAATCCCCCGAGACCATCGCCCCCCGCGCCCATGCGATCGAGGCGCTGCGCATGATGCGTGATGGCGGCTTCCGGCATTTGCCGGTGGTGGAGGATGGCGCCGTCCTCGGCATCGTCTCCCGCGGCGATTTCCGCGGGCTCGAGCAAGATCGGCTCGACGAGGAAACCGGCATCTGGGAGCGTATCGGCTGACCGCCCGGGACGCGGGACCTGCCTTGCCGGGGTGATCGTGCTATGCCCCGGCCATGGGGCAGGCAACGACACGCGGCATTTTTCTGGGCGTCCTGGCCTACGGGCTGTTCTGCGTCCATGACGCGGAGGTCAAATGGCTGGTCGCCACCACCCCGGTCTGGCAGGTCCTGTTCTTCCGCAGCGTGATCGTGCTTGCCGGCACCGTCGCCATCGGGCGCGGCAAGCTGCTGCGCCGGGCGGTGGACAGCCCGTTGAAATGGCAGCTTGCCGGGCGCGCGGTGCTCATGCTGACGGCCTGGATTTGCTATTACACGGCCTCCCGCAGCCTGCCCTTGGCGCAGTTGCTGACGCTGTATTTCGCCGCGCCGCTGATCATCACCCTGCTCGCCGCGCGCATGCTGAACGAGCATGTCACCGCCGCGCGCTGGGGGGCGGTTGTCATCGGGTTTGTGGGGGTGCTGTTCGCCTCCGACCCGTTCGGGGTGACGGCGTCGTTCCCGACGCTGCTGGTGCTGATCGCCTCGGTGCTATGGGCCTACGGGATCGTGCTGATGCGCCGCATCGCCCGCCAGGAGTCGTCGCTGCTGCAGATGCTGTTCAGCAACGCGCTGTTCATGGTCGCGACGGGCGCCGCCAGCGTCGTGACCTGGCACACCCCAACGGGGTTTGAGCTGCTGCTGGCCCTGGGCGTCGGCCTGTTCGGCGGGCTGGCGCAGTACTCGGTGTTCGAGGCAGCGCGGATCGTGCCGGCCTCGGTGCTGGCGACGGTCGAGTATTCGGCGCTGCTTTGGGCGTTCCTGCTGGGCTACGCGATTTGGGGCGACATTCCGGTGCCATGGGTGTTCGCCGGGGCCGGTCTGATCGTGGTCGCCGGAGTTTTGCTGGTGGTGACGGAACGGCGCAAGCGGGGTCAAAGCCCCAGGATCGCGGCGACCCGTTCCAGCACGGAAGTGACCAATCCGGGTGGGGATGCGGCCACGTAACGTGCGTGCCGTGCGACATAATCGATACTTCTGGTCTGATCCGCCAAAATCACCCCGTGCGGAAATATAGCCGTCATGAACCATCAGAGGATTT
>CAIUPC010000180.1 GCA_903900905.1 uncultured Acetobacteraceae bacterium | reverse complement strand
CAATCGGCGGGGACCGGTGGGCGGCTCACGGCGTATGGGGTGTTGCGCGAGGGGTTCTGGCGCTGTGCGCCGCGCGATGGGCCTGGGTCTGGGCGCGCGGCCGCTGTTTCGCGCGAAGGGCACGAAGGAAGGGTAAGCCGCGAAGGACGGCTGGGGCTGGCGCTTCGGGGTGAGCGGGGGCATTGCGGCCGCGCTTCGTGGATTGATCTTCCTTCGTGGCCTTCGTGCGAAATCAGGTGCCGATCGCCGCACAGCCGGGTGATGCTGGCATGGGTCGCGCCCTCACGGCGCATGGGGTGTTTCCTCTGATCTTCGGCCCATCCCAGCGGGGCCAATGCGGCGCTCACGGTGTATGGGCTTTTGGTACGATACTGGCGCAGGCCGCGCCACCTGCCTCGGACCGGTTTGAGCGGCGGCATGACTGAGAGAGCCGGCGCCTCACGGCGTAGGGGTCTTACCGGCGATCCGGTTGCGCATGCCAGCGGGAGGCGGAGGATCGTGCGGGGGGCGATGGCGCGTGGGCTCATGGCTTGTTCGTACCGGAACGGGATCCCCGCGCCAATCATTCGTGGGACCAACGGCGCTGACCATCGGCTAAATCCATTGCATCCGGCCGTCGTATCACCCAACTTAAGCGCATGAGCGCATTAGCCCAGACAGATATGACCGCGGAAGCGTTCCTCGCCTGGGCGATGGAGCAACCGGAAGGGCAGCGCTACGAGTTGGACGGTGGCGAGGTCGTGGCGATGGCCCCGGAACGGATCGCGCATGCCAGGGCAAAGGTCCGGTTCCTTCGGCGCTTCGCGGATGCGATCGACGCGCAGGGCCTGACCTGTGAGGTCTTCGGCGATGGCATGGCGGTCCGGGTTGATGCGGACACCGTTTATGAACCGGACATGCTGGTCCGCTGCGGGCCGCCCTTGGACGACACCGCGGTTGTGATCGGCGATCCGATGATCATCGTGGAGGTGGTGTCGCCGTCGTCGCGGCGGCGGGACTCCGGCAGCAAGCTGGAGGCGTATTTCCGGCTGCCCAGCGTTCGGCATTATCTGATCGTGAAGACCGATAACCAGGCCATCATCCATCATCGCCGGGATGAGGCGGGGGAGATCAGCACCCGGATCGTGCGCGATGGGGTCATCGCGCTCGATCCGCCGGGGCTGGTGGTGACCGGGTTGTTTGTGGCGGGGGTTGGGGGTTAACGGGTTACGCCCGCCAGAACGCTTTCGTCCCCTCACACCGCGCGTAGTCGGGGTCGATGCCTGCGTCATCCAATTGGCGGGCGTCGAGATCCCGCAGTTCGCGCCGTTGCCGCGCCCGGGTCATCCAGACATGTGGCAGGAACAGAACCCACCACAGGTCCACACGCCCGATGCCAGCCATGAGGCGGAGGGATGCGGGGATGGTCGGCGATAACATGGCCTTGGTCCTTTGATTGAGCTTGCGGGGGACCATGATCGAGGGCAATACTCGGTTCAATCTAAACATTGATATCGGATCAATATTGCCGTGACCGATTACCGCACCATCGCCGATACCGTCGCGGCCGAGATCGCCGCTGGGACAATCCGGCCCGGTTCGCGCCTGCCGCCGCAGCGCGACTTCGCCTATCGGAATGGCATCGCCGTCTCGACCGCCGCGCGGGTCTATGCGGAGCTGACCCGGCGGGGGTTGGTCGGGGGGGAGGTCGGGCGGGGGACCTTTGTCCGCTCCGCCATGGACTCATACGATCAGCCGGCGGAGATCGATGCCGCTGGGACGGTCAATCTGGAGATGGTGGTGCCCGTCCTGCCGGATCAGCGGGCGCTGATGGCGGCGGGATTGGTCAATCTGGCCGATCCCGGGGTTTTTGCCGCGGCTATGCGGGCCGTCGGGCCGCGTGGTACCGCGGAGGCCCGGCGGGCCGCCGCGCGGCTGTTGAGCCGGGGGAGTTGGACGCCCAACCCGGAGCAGATCCTGTTCACCGGCAATGGGCGGCAGGCGCTGGCCGCCGCGCTGTCAGCTTTGGCCGCGCCGGGGGTTCGGGTGGGGATCGAGGCGTTTTCCTACCCGGTGGCGAAGTCCATCGCGGCGCGGTTGGGAGTGGTTTTGGTGCCGATTGCCCTCGATGAGGATGGGATCAGGCCCGATGCAATCGTGCAGGCGCACCGAGATCATGGGCTGAAAGGGGTCTATATCCAACCGGCTTTGCACAACCCTTTGGGCATCACCATGGGGCCGGAGCGCCGGGCCGCGATCGCGGCGACGCTGGTGGGGCAGCAGCTGATCGCGATCGAGGATGCGGTCTATTCGTTCCTGGTCGAAGATCCGCCGCTGGCCGCGCTGGCGCCGGACCATGTCATTCTGATCGACAGCCTGTCGAAGCGGTTGGCGCCGGGGACGACGCTCGGCTTCGCCGTCGCCCCGGGGGAACTGGTCGAGCGGGTGGCGCGGGCCATTCGGGCGGGGGGCTGGAACGCGCAGGGGCTGGCGTTTGTCGCGGCGATCGGGTGGTTGGAGAATGGCACCGCTGTGGCGGTCGCGGCTGGCAAACATTAGGACGCGAAACAGCGTCAGGCCATCGCGGCGGCGGCTTTGGCGGGGTTGGCGGTGCGGTGCGATCCTCGGTCGTATCATGTTTGGCTGGTGGTGCCGGAGGCTGGGCGGGCGGATACGTTCTGCGCCGCGGCGGCGCGGTTGGGGATTGCGATCTCGCCGTCGGGGGCTTTCGCGATCCAGCCCGGGCATGCGCCGGCGGCGGTGCGGATCGCGCTGGCGGCGCCTCCGATGGAGGTTTTGCGGCAGGCTTTGGGGATGTTGGCGGGGTTGGCTCGGTCGGATGGGGATATGTTGGTGGAGTGAGGGGGGT
>CAIUPC010000179.1 GCA_903900905.1 uncultured Acetobacteraceae bacterium | reverse complement strand
TGCCGCGATTGGTCCCCGGGACAAGCCCGGGGATGACGGGGAAAAGAGGCCGTCGCCGCTTATGTTAGCGCCCATGGGGACAGGCCCGGGGATGACGGGGAAGAGAGGACATCGTTTAACCCTGGACCTCACCGGCGTCCGGCTGATCGCGCAATAGATCAAGCTGGGCGACCGCGCCTTTGGGCGGCTTCATGTCCAGATGGCGCCAGCCAGGCTCGCCCAGCATGCGGCCGCGGCTGGTGCGCAGGATCAGGCCCTCCTGGATCAGGAACGGCTCGATGACGTCTTCGAGCGTGTCGCGGGCTTCGGCCAAAGCGGCGGCCAAGGTCTCGACCCCGACGGGACCGCCGCCATGATGTTCGGCGATCCGGCGCAGGTAGCGGCGATCCATGGCGTCGAGGCCCAGGCGATCAACCTCCAACCGGGTCAGGGCCGCGTCGGCCAGTTTGCGGTCCACCGGCCCTGATTCGGCGACGGCGGCGAAATCGCGCACCCGGCGCAGCAGGCGGCCGGCGATGCGGGGCGTGCCGCGCGACCGCTTGGCGATTTCCGTGGCGCCATCTTCGGTCAGGGCAAAATTCAGCAGCCTGGCGCCTCGGGTGACGATCAGGCGCAGTTCTTCGGGGGTGTAGAACACCAGCCGCAGCGGGATGCCGAAACGGTCGCGCAGCGGCGTCGCCAGCAAACCGGCCCGGGTCGTCGCGCCAACGAGGGTGAAGGGCGGCAGGTCGATCCGCACCGAGCGCGCCGCCGGCCCCTCGCCGATAATGAGGTCGAGCTGAAAGTCCTCCATCGCGGGGTACAGGACCTCCTCGATGGCGGGCTGCAGGCGGTGGATTTCGTCGATAAACAGCACATCGCGCGGCTGCAAATTGGTCAGGATCGCCGCGAGATCGCCGGCCCGCTGAATGACCGGCCCGGATGTCGCGCGAAAACCAACCCCCAGCTCCCCGGCCACGATCTGGGCGAGCGTGGTTTTGCCGAGGCCGGGCGGCCCATGCAGCAGCACGTGATCCAGCGCTTCATTGCGGCCACGCGCGGCCTGGATGAAGATCGCGAGGTTTTCCCGCGATGCTTTCTGCCCCGTGAACTCGGCGAGCGTCCGCGGACGGAGGGACGCCTCCGCCGCGTCTTCATCCCGGCGATCCGGGGAGATCGTGCGTTCTTCGCTCATAGGTCCTGCCTCATGGGGGCGGCAAGACTGCTCCCCAAGGTGGTCGCATAGGACGGACTTGCGCGCGAACCCGTCATCCCCAGGCTTGTCCCGAGGATCGCCAATCGCACGAATGTCGGTATTTCACCAATAAAATCAATGCCAGAGCCGGGGGACATCCTCGGGACAAGCCCGAGGATGACGGCTGTTGGGGGTGTGCCGGCGAGATCCGAAAGCTTTACGCGGCAGGCCAGGAGAGCTCGCCCCCACGTTTATGCTTCCGGCGGTGCGGCGGCGATCAGGATTTCGCGCGGTTCCGGCTGTTCGCCGACAATGGCCGAACGCACTTCCGCTTCTTCCGATTCCGGCGCGGCGGATGGTTGGGCCGCGTCTTCAGGCTGATAGCGATGACGCGGACCGCCATGCTGCGGGCCACGGCCATCCGGCTGCTGTTGCTGCTGCTGGCCTTGCGGCTGGCTCTGCTGTGCCGCCTGGTTCATGGCGTTCAGGATGCGGAAATAATGCTCCGCATGCTGGAAATAGCCTTCCGCCTGCACCCGGTCCCCGCTGCTGGTCGCGTCGCGGCCGAGCTGGAGATACTTCTCGAACAGCTGCTGCGAGGTGCCGCGCAGCCGGATATCCGGACCATTGCTGTCGAACACATGGTTCCGATTCAGCGGAACACCGCCACCGGCGTTGTGGCGGACATTACTGCCGCCGCCACCACCACCGCCGCCACCGCCTCCACCACCGCCACCTGAACGGTGGTTGCGGCCACGCATGCGTTTCATGTTCATGTTTATGACGTCGCGCTTTCCCGTTGCGGGCGAGTCGGAAGTCGGTTGGGGCACAATCAAAAAAACGCCCCGGGGCCCGATCCCCCCAGCTGGCCACGATATCCACCGGCATTGGTGCTGGCCCGTGTGCGGCCCATCAAATAGAGGCCGCTCACCCGGAACCCGCCGCTGCCCAGCATTCCCGGGCGCGGCGATTCCAGCCATCGGCCCAGCGTAACCCGCTAGCCCGTTAACGCCAAACGGTTTTTTTCGCGCCTAAGCCATGCGCAGAATGATGGCCCGGGGAATCCCGCTGAGATCGTCGCGCAGGGTCACGGAGAAGCCTTCAGCCTGCCCCAAGGCCCCGACTGCTTCGGCCTGGCCGGTACCCAATTCCAGCACCGCCGAACCCCGGGGGGTCAGCAAGCCCGGCAGCGCGCGGATGATGATGCGGTAGGCGGCCAACCCGTCCGGCCCGCCATCAAGTGCCGTTAATGGTTCATGGCCGACGACTTCCGGCATCAGGCCCGCGATTGTTGGCGTGTCGATGTAGGGCGGATTGCTCAACACCAGGTCGAAGCGGCCCATCAAAGCCGTGGCCCAATCCCCGCCCAGGAAGGCCGCACGC
Source organism: uncultured Acetobacteraceae bacterium (assembly GCA_903900905.1). Lineage (GTDB taxonomy): Bacteria > Pseudomonadota > Alphaproteobacteria > Acetobacterales > Acetobacteraceae > Rhodopila. The sequence goes on along the minus strand of CAIUPC010000179.1, from coordinate 2,323 downwards.
TCCGCCAGACCGAGAGCCTCCGCGTTTCGCCGCGCCAAAGCCGCGGCAGCGGGATTGACATCAACGCCGATACCGAACGCCGCGGGCCGTTCATGCAGCACCGACAGCAGCAGGCACCCGGTGCCGGTTCCCAGATCCAGCACCCGCGCCGGATGTGGCAGGGTCAATGCGGCTTCGACCAGGGCCTCGGAGTCCGCGCGCGGGATCAGCGTCGCCGGTGAGACCTGAAAATCCAGACTCCAGAATGGCTGGTGCCCCAGAATATAGGCCATGGGCTCGTGCGCGGCCCGACGCGCCAGAAGAGGCTCGAATCCCGCCGCATCGCGCATGTTCGCCGCATCGCGCAGAAGGTCCGAGGGCGTGCACCCGAGGACATGCGCCAGCAGCAACCGGGCTTCGAAGCGGGGATTGTCGATGCCCGCTGCGCGGAGGGTATCAGTGGCGTGGCGGAGGGTTTGTTCGATCGTCATGGCAGGTTTTTCCCCTCACTGGCCCTCGAGGGGAGGGGAAGAACCTGGCGGTCTTTACCGCCCCTCAATCCCCGATCACAGCCGTGCCGCGATTGCCGATCATGGCGAGGAGTTCGCGTCTGGTGTTGGCGTCATCGCGGAAGGCGCCGAGCATGCGGCTGGTCACCATGGTCACGCCCGGCTTGTGGACGCCACGGGTGGTCATGCACTGATGCGCCGCCTCGATCACCACCGCGACGCCCTTGGGCTGCAGCACGTCCTGGATGGTATTGGCGATCTGCGCCGTCAGCTTTTCCTGGATCTGCAGGCGCTTGGCATAGGCTTCCACGACCCGGGCCAGCTTGCTGATCCCCACCACCCGCCGATGCGGCAAATACGCCACATGCGCACGCCCGATGATCGGCACCATATGATGCTCGCAATGGCTTTCCAGCCGGATGTCGCGCAGCAGGACGATCTCGTCGTAGCCGTCGGTCTCCTCGAACGTGCGTTCCAGGAGGTTGACGGGATCGATCGTGTAACCCTCGAAGAATTCTTCATAGGCGCGTGCGACGCGGGAGGGGGTGTCGACCAGCCCTTCCCGGTTGGGGTCGTCGCCGGCCCAGCGCAGCAGGGTGCGGATCGCGGCCTCGGCCTCGGCGCGGCTGGGGCGTGGTTCGGATGTCGCGGACGCGGCTTGTGATTGTGATTGTGCTGGGGTGATGATGTTCACCGCGTAGGCTCCTCCGGTTCGTCCGATTGACGGTTCATGGGGTGCCTGTGGCAACTGTGGCACCGGTCGGATATGGGCACGGTTTTGGCGTACCGCAACCCGGCGCTGGTACCGGGTTAATGCACCCTACCGGCTTGATGCGGGCTGTCCAGGCTGAAGGCCGGAATGGCGACATCGAACGCCTCCCCGGACCCGGCCACAACCATGTGATAGGTTCCCGTCATGAAACCCGAGGGCGTCTGGAGCGGCGTGCCAGAGGTGTATTCGAAATGCTGCCCTGGCCCGAGCAACGGCGTTTCGCCCACCACGCCCGGCCCGTTCACATGCTGCGTGCGTCCGCGGCCGTCCGTAATTTCCCAGGTGCGGCGGAGAAGCTGGACCGGCTCGCTGCCCTGGTTCTCGATCCGCACACGATAGGCCCAGACGAAGCGGCCGTCCTCGGGCTGGGACTGGTCTTCCAGGTAGAAGGACCGCACGGTCACGCGCACGCCGCGGGTGGTGCGCACGTAGCCGTCATTCTTGGTGTCTGGATGGTCAACCGTCATGACACGTTCGCCCCTCCGCTCCCCCAGGCGGGACAATCCCGCCCGGGTTCACGATTCTAGCAGGCAATACCAGCATCTTGTCCAGAGCGGGGGAAATTCCCCGCCTCACGCCAATGTCGCCAGCGCCCCGCGCAAATCGTCCTTCAGATCTTCCGGGTCTTCCAGGCCGATGGAAATCCGGATGACGCCGTCGGTGATGCCCAGTTTCGTCCGCTCATCAACGCCAATGCGCATGTGCGTCGTCGTGGCGGGATGGGTCGCGAGCGACTTGGAATCCCCGAGGTTGTTGGAGATCGCGCTCAACCCGAACCCGTTCATGACCTTGAACGCCGCATCCTTGCCGCCCGCGACCTCAAACGTCACGACCGTCCCGCCCGCGGTCATCTGCTTGCGCGCCAGTTCCACCTGCGGGTGATCGGCCCGCGTGGGATACCAGACCCGGGTAACGCCAGGCTGCTCGGCCAGGAAATCGGCGATGGAGGCCGCGGCACGGCAGCCGGCATCGACGCGGAGCGCCAGGGTCTCGATCCCTTTCAGCAGGATCCAGGCATTGAAGGCCGACATCGCCGGGCCGGTGTTGCGGATGAAGGGCTGCA
>CAIUPC010000178.1 GCA_903900905.1 uncultured Acetobacteraceae bacterium | reverse complement strand
TGCCGTTGGCCGCTTTATGAGCCGCATCCTGCCGAAGATCAGCGGCCGAGGGTTTTTTGAGATTCACTTGGCATGGCGCACCGCTGTACACCCACTCCGCGTATTTTATGCCGAGCGACAACGCTCGAGCATTGTTCATAAGTGCAGTAGCTTTGTTGTTCAAACTGAGCGATATCGCGCTAGCCCGCCGATTCGTCATATTGGGTATATGCAAATCCGTGATCGCGTCGAACAGTGTTGCGAGATCACGACCTCTTGCAATCGACAAAAGAGCAGCCTCATAAACTTGTTCGATATGTGAAGCGTCGAATTCTTTTATATTTTCGATGCTCATTCTGAGATTGACCTTGACCGCTTCGGTTACCCGTTGGGGGTCGAATTCTACGGTCGGAATAATTTGAGGCGCACCAACGGATATAGCCGTGGGTATGGTGGTCGTCGGTAACTTTCGGCCTGTGATCGCTGCGATGAGTTTCGAGAATATTGACATGGCCCCCCCATTATGGATTTCGTCACCCTGTGCGTCGCACGAATCGGAATTGCCTTTCTGTGCGGGGCGCCATCGCTACGCCCACCATCAAGCCGCCTGCCGCACCTCGCTCGCCACTCGCCGGCCGAGCAACCAAAGCGCATTTTCCAACGTGCCGATTTTCGTCTGGTGGTCCAGGTCCAGCATGCGCCGCACCTCGCCCTCATGCTTGCCCAGCTTCGCCGCCAGCGTGACGTTGTTCAGCCCATGGTCCCGCATCGCCAGATACAGCGCCAGCTTCGCGGCTGGCAGCATCGGCACCACCACGGCAAAGGCCCCGCCAGCCGAGGGCATGGGCAACGCCCGCCGCAGCTTCGCCAGCCCGCCCAATGCCGCCAGCAAGGCATCGGGGGCCAGCGCATGCGCCTCGGCCTCGGTATCGCCCTCGGTCAGGGCTTCCGGCACATCAGGAAACCGGACTTGCCACGCGCCATCCTCGCTTTGGAACACGGTGTAGGGGTAGACGAAGCACATCGCGGTCATGGCAAGTCATCCTTTTCCAGCCCAAGTTGCTTCAAAATCGCGTGCAACAGCCCGGGGCCGATTTCCTTTTTCGGGTCTTTGATCGTGGTCAGATGCTGCCCGAACAGCAGTTGCCCATGGCTACCCTTGCCGTGCCGAGGCTCATACGAGAAGTCGATGCCCCGCTGGTGCGCCAGCTTCCGGAGTTTCCGCAGCAGTTCAGCCCCATTCATAGCTGCACACTCGCACATATATGTTCGAGACACAAGGCGGGCCTTTGATGCGGTGTCTCATGCCCCTGCCGCCCGAATCGGGATCACGTCCGCAGCCGCCGCGACCCGGGCGCAATACGTCGCCCACTCGGCCATCAGGCGGGCGCGCTTTTCCATAAGGTCGCCGCGCCGATAGGCCGCTTCCACCGTGTCGCCCAGGGTATGAGCCAATGCGGCTTCCGCCACTTCGCGAGGATACGCGGTGCGCTCTGCCACCCAATCGCGGAAGGTGGACCGAAAGCCATGCGCCGTCAGGTCGCCGCGTCCCATCCGGCGCAACAGCATCAGCATCGACATATTCGAAAGTGGCTTGCCACCTTTGGGGCCAGGGAACACCCAATCCCCCCGTTCGGCATCGCGCAACGGCAGCAACACGCGTAGGACGGCCAGCGCGGGATCGCACAGCGGCACGCGATGCTCGCGCCCTGCTTTCATGCGCGAGGCGGGCACGGTCCAGACCGCTGCCGACAGGTTGATTTCTGACCATCGGGCGCCCAGGACTTCACCCGAGCGAGCGGCCGTCAAAATGGTGAATTCCAGGGCACGCGCACCCATTCCGGATTCGTCCCGCAACGCGGCCATGAACGCGCCGATTTCCGCCCAGGGCAGAGCGGCCAGATGCTGCACACGCTGCGCCTTGCCCAGCGCCGGCAGCATGTTGGCGATATGTCCGCGCCAGCGGGCCGGGTTCTCTCCGGTGCGCCACTCGCGCGCCCTGGCATAATCCAGCACGGACTCAATCCGCCCCCGCAGCCGCCCTGCCGTTTCCCGCTTGCTGCGCCATATCGGCTCGAGCGCGGCCATGACATGCGCCGTTGTCACCTCGGCCACAGGCAGGTCGCCCATGTGGGGAAAGGCGTGCGCCTCGAGCGTTTGCCGCCACTGCCAGCGGTGTTTCTCATTCCGCCACCCCGCTTCATGCGCCTCGAGATAATGCGTCGTCACGTCCCCAAAGGTCTTGGCACGGGCCAGGGCTTGCTGTGCCGCCGCTTTCGCCGCGATGGCTTCCGCGTCCCGATCCGCCAGCGGGTCGCGCCCCTCGGCAACCACATCATGAAGCGCACGCGCTTTCACACGGGCAACGGCCAGAGATACGGCGGACGGGCCAGAGGCAGGGCCGAGGCCCATTTCGCGCATCTTCCCGTCCCGCCGGTAACGGAACAGCCAAAACCGCGCCTCGGCCGAGCGGACCAACAGATACAGCCCACCGCCGTCACCATAGCGGCCGGCTCCTATCGTCCGCACCTTCAATGCTGTCAGTCCCGCCGCCTTGCGTGGCATCGTCTGAATGTCCCATCATCCGGGGGCGGGCGCCGATCCATCCCCTACTACGTCCCCTCATTTAATAGGGGACTGGGGCGAATGGAAGCGAAAACTGGCGAAGGGCGGGAAAGTTGAATGCGATAAAAATGGCGGAATTCTGCGAGTATATCGACGGCGCGCGGAGGCGGGCGAATGGCAGTTCGACGGACCCTGACTCCACCAGCGCGAGGCGGATAACCGCCATTCCCCACGATCTCTGTAAATTGCATATGGTTCTCCGGCGTCGGCCTCAGGTCACGGCGACCGTGGCGCTGTCAATCTTGCTGCTCGCCCGGACAGGCTGGGCACATAGGCAATGCCGGTGTACCCGGCCCATGAC
>CAIUPC010000177.1 GCA_903900905.1 uncultured Acetobacteraceae bacterium | reverse complement strand
TTGGTCCCCGGGACAAGCCCGGGGATGACGGTTTTTGCCGCCATTTCTCACTATGTTAGCGCCCATGGGGACAAGCCCCGGAATGACGTTTTTTGGCGCCCAAGCCCGTCCAGCCAAAGGTATCGCAGCCAAATGCGATACCCCTGCCAATATGAAGGTTCAGGACGGGAAGAAAGCCGTAAAGCCACAAGGCCGGCCAGACCATGCGCGACAATCCCCCCAGGTCAAACACGAAGCCGCGATTCCCGGCCCCCTCCCACCCGCGATCGCCGCGTTACCGCCCCTTGAACTTCGGCACCCGCCGCTCCCGAAACGCCGAAGTCCCTTCGGCAAAATCCTCGGTCAGGCTGGTCAGGACATTCTGATCCGGGTCCATATGAGAACCCAGGCCATGCAGCGCGGTCGCAAAGCGATTGACCGTGAGCTTGCTCATCCGCACCGGCAGCGGCGGTTGCCGCGCGATTCGCCCCGCCAGCGCCATCGCGGCCTCCAGCGCGGCACCGTCATCGACAACCTGCTCCACCAGGCCCCAATCCAGCGCCTCCGCGGCCGAAACCTTCTCAGAGGCCAGGATCACCGCCTGCTTGGTCCGCGCCGGGCCCATCAACGCCAGCATCCGCGGGATCGAGCCCCAGCTCATATTCATCCCCAGCTCCACCTCGGGGATACGAAAATGCGCCGATCGGCCGCAGATCCGGAAATCCATGGCCACCGCCAAAGCGGCGCCGCCGCCGATACAATGGCCTTCGATGGCGGCGATGGTGACCGGTTCAATATCCTCCCACGCCTGGCACATTTTCGGCCCCAGGCGTTGGCGGTGGATGCGTTCGCCGACCGCCGCCGCGCCACGATTGGCGATACCAGGGTCTTTCAGGTCCGCCCCGGCGCAGAAGGAGGCCGCGGTGCCAGTCAAAACCACCGCCGAGGTGTGCAGATCATCCTCGAACGAGCGCGCTGCGTCGCGCAGTTGTCGCATGGCCTCGACCGACATGGCATTGACCTTGGCCTTGCGGTCGAACCGGACCAGGGCGACCCGCCCATCCGGGCCGAGCCCGCGTTCGACGGTGACAAATGACTCGGTCATGAACCGCGCTCCCCGTTCAGATCCTCTCCACGCAGCAGCGCCGGCCTATCCGGGGATCCCCACGGGACGGTACGCCGGGGTCAGCGCACCACGCAAGATCGTGCGAACCCGCGCGGCGCGCATGCAGATTTTTCGGCTCGCATTAGGACTTTGTTAACCTTCCCCTGCGCATCTTGGGGGCATGAAACGTCTCGAATGTCTCGACGGCCTGCGCGGGGTGCTGGCGGTCTATGTGATGCTCAGCCACATGGCGCCTTTCGCCGCCATCCCGGCCTGGATCGCGCGCCCGCTGTCGCATGGCGGCGCGGCGGTCGATGTCTTCTTCATCCTCAGCGGGCTGGTCATCGTCCGCTCGTTGGAGGGGTTCGGATATCGCGCCCGGCCCTTCCTGACCGCCCGGGTGGTGCGGCTGGTCCCCGCCTATCTGCCGGTCCTCGCCCTGGCGATGGCGGTGCAAGTGCTCCCGATAACCTTCGAACAGATGCCCTGGATCGCCACTGGTAGCCCGGCACGCGAAATCTGGTCGGATGGCTGGCCGCGGCACTGGCTGGCCTATGCGTTGACCCATCTGACCATGACGCACGGCCTGATTCCCAACGGGGTCCTGCCGGATGCCTGGGTAGGCTTCCTCGGCGCGGCCTGGAGCCTGTCGACCGAATGCCAGTTTTATCTCCTGGCGCTGCTGCTGATCCCGCGCTGCGGCCTCAGCCCGCTGCCCTGGCTGGGCCTTGGGTTGCTCGGCCTGGGATGGCAGGCCTTGGCGCCGGAGGCCTGGCATTTCAGCCGCGCCTTCCTGCCCAACAAGGCGTTCTATTTCGCACTCGGCATCGCCAGCGCCGCCGGCGGGCCGCGCTATGGCGCCACCTTGGTGGCGGTCCTGGGCCTGTGCTGGGTGCAGGGTGGCATCGGGAAACTGATAGCACCCCTGCTCTGGACGCTCTGCCTCGCCGCCCAACATCAACCCGATCGCCCGGGGCTGGCGCAGGCGGCGGCGGTCTTGCGGGCGCCGATGCTGCAACGGCTGGGGGCGCTGTCTTACGCCATCTATCTGGCAAACGAGCCGGTACAAAAATGGCTCGGGGTCACCCTGGCCCGGCTTGCCGGCGAAGATCCGCTGCTGTTCACAATACTCTGGGTCCCCGGCGCGATTGGCCTGCCCTTGCTGCTGGCGGTATGGGTGCATCACCGGATCGAGATGCCGGCGATGCGCTGGGCGCGGGCACGACGGGCCGATCCCGCCCGTCCGCTCCGAATTTGATCCGGGCAGCCCGCACAAGACCGCAAAATCGCCTGATCCCGGCGATCCGCCTGTGCAGCGGGCGGATGGGCCGCTATAGGACTTGGCGATGAAACCTCCCAGCAGCTTCAAATCCGGCGGCGCAGGCCGCCCCCCCTCCGATCGCGGCCCCTCCCGGGGTGCCGGCGGTCCGTCCTCCCGCACGCCCAACCGTAGCGGTTCCGGCCCGCAGCGCTCAGCCGGTGGTGGCGGTGGCGGCGGCCATGGCGGCCCCAGCGGCGGGCGCGACCAGGGTCCCCGCCCGCAGGGTGATCGCCCCAAAGCCCCCCGCCCCCAAAGCGACCGCCCCTACAGCGATCGGCCGCAAGGTGACCGCCCGCAAGGCCCCCGCCCGCATGCGGCCGATGGCCCGCGCCCGCCCCGCCCGCAAGGGCCCGGCCCCCAGACCCTGCGCGCCCCTGCCCGGGAAGAGCGCGGTCAGGAACAGCGGGAGCGTCCGCGCGACCAGGACAGCTACAAGCCACGCGGCGACTTCAAGCCCGGCCCGAAGCGGGACGGCCAGAAATTCCGCCCCGCCAGCGCCCGCCCGCCCCGTGAACGGGACCGCGAGGAAGCCCCGCGCCATGCGCCCGACGCCCCCAAGGGCGCCGTCTGGCTCTACGGCCACCATGCCGTCGCCGCCGCTCTGGCCAATCCGGCCCGGCGCCTGCGCCATCTGATGCTGACCGAAGAGGCCGAAACCGTCGTCGCCGCCGCGCTGAAACAGCCCTGGCCAGTGCCGCCGGAGCGTACCGACCGCGCCCGCCTCGATCAACTGCTCGGCCGCGACATCGTGCATCAGGGCGCCGCGCTGCTGGCCGATCCTTTGCCGCAGCCGAGCCTGCAATCGGTGCTGGAACAGCCGGGGCCGATCGTGGTGCTGGATCAGGTGAGCGATCCGCGCAATGTCGGGGCGATTTTACGCTCCGCCGCCGCGTTCGGCGCCGCCGCCGTCATCGTCCAGGACCGCAACGCCCCGGATGAGACGGGGGCGCTGGCAAAAGCCGCCTCGGGCGCACTGGAGGTGCTGCCGCTGATCCGCGCGGTCAACATCACCCGCACCCTGATCGCGCTGAAGGCCGCCAATATCTGGGTCATCGGCCTCGACGCCCATGGTGCCGCCCTGTCCGGCCCTTCCTTCGCTGATCGACGGATCGCTTTGGTGCTCGGTGCCGAGGGCGATGGCATGCGGCGTTTGACGCGGGAGACCTGTGACGAGGTGCTCGGCCTGTCGATCAAAGGCGTGATGGAAAGCCTGAACGTCTCCGCCGCCGCTGCCGTGGCACTGTACGAACTCACGAGGCCCTGATGACCACCTTCGATCCCGCCGCCGTTGCCGCCGTCTTGCGTCAGACGCGGCTGGATCGAACCATCGTGCAACCCTTGCCCGCGGACGCCGCCCCGGCGACCGTCGCGCAAGGCGCGGCCGCTCAGCGCGCTTTGGCCTCGCTGGTGGGTTCAGCCGACCCGGGCGGTTTCAAAATCGGCGCTACGGGCCAGCGCATGCAGGCCTATCTCGGCCTGACCGGCCCCGCCGCCGGCTTCATGGAAGCCGCCAACATCCATCTTGTCTCGGCCGAACTGCGCTTCGCCGATTTCATCAAGCCGGGCGTGGAATGTGAGGTCGCGGTGCGCCTCGGCCGCGATCTGCCGCCGGGGTCGTACACCGCCGAACAGGTCGCCGACGCGGTGGCCGAGGTGATCGCCGGGGTCGAGATCGTTGAGAACCGCTACGACGACCTGAAAACCCTCGGCACCCCGACCCTGATCGCGGATCAGGTCTATCACTGCGCGGCCGTCGTCGGCGTTCTGGGCGGCGTGGATTGGCGCGGCCTTGATGTCGGCGCGATGCGCGGGCGGATCAGCGTGGATGGCGTGCTGCGTGATGAGGGCGTGTCGTCGGACCTCATGGGACACCCGTTCAACTGCCTGGCCTGGCTCGCCAGTTCCGAGGTCGCGGCGGCGTTCGGCGGCCTGAAGGCGGGGCAGACGGTCATGCTCGGCAGCGTGACGCCCCCGGTCTGGCTGGAGGCGCCCGGCACGATCACGGTGGAATTCGCCCCCCTGCCGCCGGTGACCGTGCGGCTCGGGTAGCGGCCGCGTCAGTACAATGTCTGTTTCAGCCGTTCCGGGTAGGCGCGGTCGTATTCCTCGCCCCCGACAGTGCCCGCGGTGATATCGGCCAGGATCGTGCCGGTGGAGGGCAGCGATTTGCGGCTGATGTGCTTGTCCGGGTTCCACAGCTCGGACCGCACCAGCGCTTTGGGGCACTGGAAATAGACCCGCTCCGCCGTCACCACGATCACGCTGCGCGGCAAAGTGCCGTTGAACGGGAAGCGCGCCAGCAGCGCCGGATCGGTCGAAATCACCGCCGAACCGTTGACTCGCAGCGTCTCCCCCACGCCCGGGATCAGGAACAGCAGCGCCACTTTCGGATCGTGGATGATGTTGCGCAGGCTATCGGCGCGGTTGTTGCCGCGGCGATCGGGGATCAGCAGCGTGCGATCGTCGACCACATGCACGAACCCGGCGGGGTCGCCGCGCGGGGAGGTATCGAGCCCGCCCGGCCCGGTCGTGGCCAGCACCATGAACGGCGAGGCCTCGATCATCGCGCGGTAATGCGGGTGGATATAGTCGATCTCCTTGGCGATCGCGCCGGGGGAGATTTCGCCATACAGCGCGTTCAGCGTCTCTTCGTCGCGGATCAGGTGATCGGGTGCGATCATGTCCATGGTCTGGCGTCCTTTCAGCCTTCGATGATGGTCGCTTCCGCGATCACCCGCATGGGGTTGGGTAGCATCGTGGCGCCGTCGCGGACCAGCGCTTCCGTCCGCGCCTCGGCCGCGCGCACGGCGGCGAGGCGTTCGAGCACCAACTCTAGCTGCTCTTGCGGCACGACCACCACCCCATCCGCATCGCCCACGATCACATCGCCGGGACGCACATAGACATCGCCCAGCGTCACCGACGCCCCGACCACGCCCGGGCCGTTCAAAGCGGGGGAGTTGGGCTGGATGCCCTGGCAGAACACCGGCAGCCCGGTGGCGATGATCCCCGCCTTGTCGCGCGCCAGCCCGTCGGTGACGAAACCGGCCACGCCCTTGTTCTTCATCAGCCCGGCCGCGAGGTCGCCGAACACGGCGGTCTTGGTGAACGCGTCATTGGCGAGGACGATGACGTCGCCCGCCTGCGCCTCATGCAGCGCGCCGAACATGGCGGCGATATCGGCGGGATAGGCGAAAGCCGTTAGCGCGGGGCCGGCGAAAACGGCGTTGGTGGGATCGAGCGGCTTGATCCGGTAATCCAGCGCCCCGCGCCCGTCCATGGCGTCCGCCAGATGCGAGGTCTGCGCGCCGCGGAATTGCGCCACCAGCGCCGGGTCCGGCCGCTTGAAGCCGCGATGAATGGTCAGGATGGGCGGGTTTCCGAGCATGGGGCGATCCTCCGGTTGAATTTTGTGGCATAATAGCCGCCATGGCATTCCTGGATACCGTCACCCCGGAGGAAATGCAGGTTGGGCGCGGGCTCAGCCTGGCGACGATGATTGTGCTGATGGCGGTGGGACATGTGCCGCCGCTGCGGCCCTATGCGACGCGCATCCGGCAGGTGACGGCGGCGGCGTATGTGCTGGGAGTGGCGGCGTTCGTGCTCTATTTTGTGCTGGGACGGTAGGGATCGCGGGACATCGCGCCGGGACCGTGGTAATCTTGCAGGATGGTCGCACTGCGCAAACTGCCTTTCACGCGGATGACCCTCGATGAGTTCCTGAACTGGGACCCCGAGGACCCGACGGGCGTGCCCTGGCAGTTGATCGACGGGGAGCCTGTCGCCATGGCGCCTGGCAGTGCCACGCACGGAACGATCCAGGCAGAACTGGCGCGCCTTCTGGGCAATCATCTGCTTGAGAGGTTTCCTTGCCGCGCCATCATCGAAGCCGGCGTTGTCCCGCAGGCGCGTTCGGACATGAATTATCGCATCCCCGATATCGCCGTGACGCGCGAGCCGCCGACTGCCGACCAGATGGTGCACGCACCATTGTTGCTGATCGAAGTGCTCTCGCCGTCCAACGAGATCGAAACCAACGCCAATATCTGGGCCTTCACCACCATTCCCAGCGTGCGGGAAATCCTGAGTATCCACAGCACCCGCATCGCGGCCTCGCTGCTCCGCCGGAATGCTGACGGCAACTGGCCCGACAACCCGATCCCGCTCGGGCCGGACGACATGCTGACGCTGGACAGTATCGGCTTCGCCGTTCCCCTCCGCGCCTGTTACCGCACGACGGTGCTCGCAACCGCGCGTTGATTGCCAATCGGCGCGACTGGCGCCATCCTGCCATTTGGGCCGCTGAACCGGCGGCCGCCGGGGAAACAGCAATCATCCGAGGGCAACATGGCTGACACAACAGCCGGCACGATTTCGGGCTTCGCCGACCCGCCACCCGCGACACCGATCATGGCGCCACCGGTGTTTGTCTGGCCGCCACGGCCCGCCGCTCTGGCCCGGTTCGTGTTCGGCTGCCCCGGCTATTTCCTGCCGTTGAACATTCTCTACATGGGCCTCGCGGTCCTGACCTGGTTCGCGTTCACGCCCGATCTGGCGCGGATGAAGACGTTTTCCTGGGATTGGGTCGCGATCGTCTATGCCCAGAACCTCGCCTTCGCGGTCCTGGTCTATGGCGGGCTGCACTTCCGGTTCTACATGCGCAAAGCCCAGGGCACCCGCTTCATGATGAACCGGCGGGAGCCGACGGCGGCGCATCGGCGCTTCCTGTTCGGCAACCAGGTGCGGGAGAATATGTTCTGGACCGCCGTCAGCGGGGTTGGCGTCTGGACCGCCTATCAGGTCGTCACCTTCTGGGCCTTCGCCAACGGATACATTCCCATGCTGAACTGGGAGGCGCATCCGATTTATTTCGTGCTGCTGTTCGTATTGATCCCGGTGATGCGCGACGCGCATTTCTATTTCGTGCATCGGGCGCTGCATCACCCCTGGCTCTATCAGCGGTTCCATGCGCTGCATCACAAGAACACCGATATCGGCCCCTGGTCCGGCATGTCGATGCATCCGGTGGAGCATGTCCTCTATTTCAGCGGTATTTTGATCCATTGGGTGCTGCTGTCGCACCCGCTGCACGCGATTTTCCATGTGCAGCAAACCGGCCTGGCGCCGGCTCTGGGGCATGTGGGTTTCCACAAGCTGCTGACCAAACGCGAGAACGTGTATTCAATCGGGCAGCGCTACTTCCATTTCCTGCATCACCGCTATTTTGAGTGCAATTACGGCGGCGACGGCACCGTGCCGCTCGATAAATGGTTCGGCAGCTGGCACGACGGCACGCCGGAGAGCCACGAACTCATGCGTGCCCGGCGGGCGAAGGCGCATGGGATGTGATGGCATGTTGTTATGTCCGGGGCGTGTGTCTTGACCTGCCGACAATAAATCCCGTCACCTGCCGGCAATAAATCCCGTCACCTGCCGGCAATAAATCCCGTCA
>CAIUPC010000176.1 GCA_903900905.1 uncultured Acetobacteraceae bacterium | reverse complement strand
GGGGGGAGGGGTGAAAAGGCACAGTTTCGGGGGGATTGCCCCCTCCCCCCAACCCCCTCCCTCAAGGGGAGGGGGAGAGTCAATTTCAACGGCCTCTGGTCTAAGCGCGCGGTCTCAGCCGGAACACCGGTGCATGATCTGGTTGGGTGGTGATGATCCCAACCGGCAGCACCGGGCGCGTGCTTTCCATCGTGATCTCGAACCGCCGCACCATCGCGGCCAGGAGCAGCGTCGCCTCCGTCAGCGCGAATTGCGCGCCGACACAGACACGGGGGCCGGCGCCGAAGGGCAGATAAGAAAAGCGCGGCGGCTGCGGCGCGCCGGGCATGAAGCGGGATGGATCGAACGCATCCGGATCGCGCCAGAGGCCCCGGTGCCGGTGCAGCACCCAGGGCGACATCATGATGAGGTCGTTCCGGCCGATGGTGATGTCGCCAACCTGATCTGATCCGATCGCCTCACGCACGATCACGAAGGCGGAGGGAAACAGGCGCAATGTCTCGTTCAGCACAGCCCGTGTCCGGGGCAGCTGCGCCATCGCCGGCATGGCCTTGTCCTGCGTGACGGCGACCTGCGTTGTTTCCTCGGCCAGCCATTGCTGCACGTCAGGGGCCTGCGCCAGCAGCACCATCGACCAGAACAGCGCGACCGCCGTGGTTTCATGCCCCGCCAGGATCAGCGTCGCCACCTGATCGCGTAGTTGTTCGGCGGAGAAACCGGCCCCCGTTTCCGGATCGCGGGCGGCGCGCAACAGATCGAACAGATCACGCGGCGTGTCTGGCGGCGGCGCGTGCAGGCGGTCGTGCATCATGGATTCAATCAGCGCCATCCAGCGCTTCTGGAACCGGCGGCGGCCGAAATCCCGCGGCGCCGGGATGGACGGCGGCAGCATCAGGTCCAGCAAATGCGGGCGGGCGTAATGTTCCGCATATTCCGTGAGCATGCGGCGCATGTCGGGGCTATAGCGCTGCATCTCCAGCGAGAACATCGAGCGCCCGGCGATTTCCAGCGTCAGCGCCTGCATCGTCGCCAGCATGTCCACCGGCTGATCGATCCTGTCGGCCAGGGTGGCAAGCATCTCATCCGTGGTGGCCACCATGTGCCGCGCCAGCAGCGGCATCACCCGCGGCGCCATGGCCGGAGCGATCGTGCGCCGTTGCAGGCGCCAGTTATCGCCCTCACTTAACAACAATCCCTGCCCGGTAATGGGCCGCAAAATCCGAATCGAAGCCGGGGATCGGCGGTAATTGCCGGGGTTTTCCACCAGAACATGATGGATGGCATCCGGCGTGTTCAGCAGCAGATTGGTGCGGCCGAGGAAACGGCGGCGCAGCACCGGTTCGTCATAGGCCGCGGTGGGCCAGCTGCTCAGGGCGTTGGTCCGCAGCGCTTTCAGAAAGGCGCGTATTGGCAAAGCCGCCGCTGGAACAGCCGGTTTGGCCGGCACGAACAACGGGCAAAGATCGAGGTCCATGGGCTACCAAACTCGCTGCGAAAAGGAGCTATAGGCGCTTCCCAGGGTCCTATTCCAGCACCATCCCCGCATAGCCCGCGGCGGCCACGGCATCGCATTTCTCCCGATAGGCGGGGGCGCCGCCCTGGTACTGCAGGATGCGGCGGACATTCTTGCCCTCGACATTCGAATTAATGCCGGTCGCCCAGGAATCGATCTGGGTATAGAGCATCCCTTCCGCCAGCTCGTCGATGTGACGGGTCCAATCGGCCTCGGCCTCCGGCGTTGTTTCGAACCGGGTGATGCCGTTGTCACGGGTGTGGCGCAGCAGATCGGTGACCCAATCGACGTTTTGCTCGATGCAGCGCGGAATATTGCAGCGGGTGGAGGCGTTGTGCGGCCCCACGATCGTCAGCATGTTCGGGAAACCGGCTGATTGCAGGCCGAGGAAGGTCTTCGGCCCGTCCGCCCATTTGTCTTTCAGCCGCTGCCCGCCGGCGCCACGTACCTCGATCCGGCTGAAGGCGCCGGTGATGGCGTCGAAGCCGGTGGCGTAGATGATCATGTCGAATTCGTACGACGCATCGCTGGTCTTGATGCCGGTTTCGGTGATCCGCTCCAGTGGGGTCGCTTTGATATCGACCAGATTCACGTTGGGCTGGTTGAAGGCCTCGTAATACCGCGTTTCCTGCGGCACGCGGCGGGTGCCGAAGCCGTGACATTTCGGGATCAGCATCTCCGCCACCGCCGGGTCCGTCACGCGCTGGCGGATTTTGCGGGCGACGAAATCGCTGAACAGCGCGTTCGCCTTCGGGTCGGTCAGCATGTCATGGAAATTGGCCTGCCAGATGCCGAAGCCGGGTTCGAGGTAGCGTTGCTCCCAGAATGCCTCCCGCTCGGCCTCGGTCACTTCGAAGGTGCCGCGGGGATCGACGTTATGGACGTAGCAGCCGGGGGTGGTGCGCAGCAGGGCGAAGAGTTCGGGGTAGCTGCCCTTGATCTGGCGCTGTTCCTCATCGCTGATCGGGCGGTTGTTCAGCGGGGTGCACCAGTTGGGGGTGCGCTGGAACACGGTCAGATGGCCGACAAGCGGGGCGATGGTCTGGATCACCTGAACCCCGGTGGCGCCGGTGCCGATGACCGCAACGCGCTTGCCGGTGAAATCGACGGGCTCTTTCGGCCAGCGATAAGTGTGGAAGGACTGGCCCTTGAAATCGGCCACGCCTGCCAGGCGCGGCATGGTATCGGCCGAAAGCGGCCCGATGGCGGTGATCAGGAAGCGGGCGCGATGGGTTTCGCCGGTGTCCAGCGCGATCTCCCACTGGTTCGTCGCGTCATCGAAGGTGGCGGAGGACACACGGCTGTTGCACTGGATGTCGCGCCTCAGATCGAACCTGTCGGCCACGTGGTTCAGGTAGCGCAAGGTTTCCGGCTGGGCGGAGAAATGCTCACTCCAGCTCCAGTCCTGCAGCAGTTCTTCGGAGAAGGAGTAGCCGTAGGTGTAGCTTTCGGAATCGAAGCGCGCGCCCGGGTAGCGGTTCCAGTACCAGGTGCCGCCGACATCGCTGCCGGTTTCGAAGACGCGTACCGACAGGCCGAGCTCCCGCAACCGATAGAGCTGGTAGATGCCGGCGATTCCGGCGCCGATGATGATGGCGTCGTAAACCTTCGTCTGGCTGGCGATCGGCGCGTCGAGCATGGGTCGTCGTCTCCTGGTTCGGTTTTCGTGGTGCTATTGTTATACCTCGCGTCATCCCCGGGCTTGTCCCCATAGGCGCTGACATAGCGAGCGATGGCCTCCAAAACCGTCATCCCCGGGCGTGTCCCGGGGACCAAGGTTTCCGCCAGTGCCGCGACTGGTCCCCGGGACGAGCCCGGGGATGACGGGAATAAAGCGACGTTTGGCTGACTTATAGGGTCTGTAGCCGCCGCTGTCAGCCAACCAGCGGCATGACCTCGGCGGCGAAGCGTTGCAACCGCTCGATGGTTTCTTCGATCGAGGATCCGCGGAAGTCGAAGATCAACTCATGTACCCCAATAGCGGCGAAGGAGCGGATATCGCCGGCGATATCGTCCGGGCTGCCGGAAAAGCTGCGGCGCGTGCCGTCGCGATCGGGAATGCCGGTGTCATAGAGCGGGGCTTTGTAGGAGATCGTCAGCGCCGAGAAATCCCGACCCTCGGCCTCCGTCATGCGTTTCAGCGTATCCAGATGCGCCCGCATTTCCTGTGGCGGCAACGGGGAGGCCGCGATGGCGCCGACGGGATGCCAGCCATCGCCGAGCTTGGCCGTCCGGCGCAGCGCCGCCCGGGAATGCCCGCCGACCCAGATGGGGGGATGGGGTTTCTGTAGGGGGAAGGGTTCGGCGCGGATATTGGCATAGTTGTAGAACGCGCCGTTGAACGTCGCGGGCGACTGGGTCCAGAGCTGCTTGAAAATCGCCACCCACTCATCGGTGACGGCCCCGCGGCGGTCGAAATCGGGGCTGTCGAGGGCTTCGAATTCCTCCTTCAACCAGCCGACTCCGATGCCGAGCGTGACCCGGCCGCCGGACAGGACATCAAGCGAGGCGACCATTTTCGCGGTCAGCACCGGATTGCGGTAGGGCAGCACCAGGACGGAGGTCACCAGCCGCAGCTTTTCCGTCGCCCCGGCCACGACGCCGAGGATGGAGAAGGTTTCCAGCGCGTCGCCGCCGCCGGGGTGTTTGCGATCCACCGTATAGGGGTATTCCGACTCGCTTTCCGTCGGGAACACGATGTGATCGGCGATCATGGCGGAGTGCAGGCCGAGGCGCTCACCCTCCTTCGCCAGGGACAGGACGCCATTGCGGGTGGCGGTGGGGCCGCGGGTGGGGAGGTAGAAGCCGTAGCGCATGGGTGGGATCCTTATGCGTAGCAGACGCCTGGGGTGGTCAATGCGACGACCCCGTCATGCCGACATTGGTCGGCATCCACGCCTTCGATGGCCAGGGCGGCAAAAGGCGTGGATGCCGATCGTCATCGGCATGACGAGTGAGGGGGGCAGTGTTTCTGCCTTCCGGTATCAAATCACCCCACCGCTTCAAACACGTAGGGTTCCAGCGTTTCCTGCGCCTGGGTGCGGTATTTGTGCCAGGTCTGTGGGCCGCCGTAATAGGCCAGACTGCCGGGCTCCGCAGCGCCATCGCCGTTGTAGTACGACAGGCAATCGCGCAGCGGCCGCGTCCGCAAATCGGCTTCCTTGCAATGCTCGGCGTAGGCGACTTCCGGCTCTTGCTTGATATCGACGATGGAGGCGCCGCGATCGCGGAGGGTCTGCAGCATCCAGACGACGTAGTCGGTGTGGCCCTCCACCCCGCGGGTGAAGTTGAACTGGCCGCCGCCGCTTTGCGGGCCGGACATGATGAACAGGTTGGGGAACCCGTGGCTGTGCATGCCGAGGAAGGTCTTCACCCCGCCTTGTGCCCACTTCTCCCGCAGCGTTTTGCCGCCGCGGCCAACGATCATGTTGAAGGTCGCGGTCGCCATCCATTGGAAGCCGGTCGCGTAGATCAGCACATCGAGCGGGTATTCCACCCCGTCATGCACCACGCCGCGCGCGTTGATCTTCGCGACGCCGACCGGGGCGGTATCGACCAGGGTCACATGCGGCAGGTTGAAGGATGGCAGATACTCGTCATGGAAGGTCGGGCGTTTGCAGCCATAGGCGTAATAGGGCTTCAGCGCCTCGGCGGTTTTCGGGTCCTTCACGATCGCGTCCACGCGGGCGCGGATCTGTTCCATGATACGGAAGTTGCTGTTGAGCTGACGCTCGATCATCTCCTCCGGGGACAGTTCGCGCTCGTACTGGCGGCGTTCGCGGACCTGGGACACTTTGCCGGACAGGAAGTCGTCATTGCCTTGCAGGGCGGTGCGGCCGGAGGAAATCAGCGCCAGCCGTTCCCGCCGCGCCTTGGCCCATCCGGGCTCTTGCTTCCAGGCCTCGATTTCGTCCTGCGTCGTGGCGCGCTGATCGCGCACGTCGATGGTGGAGGGCGTCCGCTGGAACACGTGCAGCGACTTCACCACCTTGGCGATTTCCGGCACCACCTGCACCGCCGTCGCGCCGGTGCCGATAATGCCGACGCGCTTGCCGGCGAGATCGACATGGTAGTTCCAGCGGGAGGTGTGGAAGGATTCGCCTTCGAATGTTTCCATCCCCTCGATGCGGGCGAGCTTGGGCGTGGTCAGGATGCCGTTGGCCAGGACGACATAGCGGGCGCGCATTTTATCGCCGCGGTCGGTGTGCACGGTCCAGCGGGCGGACGCCTCATCCCAGACGGTTTCCTGCACGGTCGTGTGGAACAGGCAATGGTCGTAAAAACCGACCTTGGTTGCCATGGTCTGGCAATACTCGAGGATTTCGAAGCCCGAGGCGAACTTCATGGACGGGAAATAGCCCATCTCCTCCAACAGCGGCAGGTAGCTGTAGGATTCCACGTCGCAGGCGATGCCGGGGTAGCGGTTCCAGTACCAGGTGCCGCCGACATCGCCGCCCTTTTCGCAGAAGCGCACATCCTTGAAGCCGGCCGCGCGCAGCTTGTACCAGAGCAGCAGGGCGGCGAAGCCGGCGCCGATAACCAGAATTTCGCACTCATCCGTCAGCGCCTCGCGCGCGATCGGTGGGGCGGAGTAGACGTCTTCCAGGTATTTCGAGAATTCGCCTTCCATGGCGATGTAGTCGGCCGCGCCGCGCCGTGCTTCCTTGTTGGCGCGGTATTTCGCCTGTTCCTCGGCATTGAACACCGCGCCGGGTGGTGGCGGCGGCAGGGTCTTCAGGGTTTCATCCGTGATGGGCGAATAGCCCTTGCCGGTGATCTTTTCCGTCGCCTTGGCGGCGCGGGTGTTGAAGATCTTCAGGCCAGTGGCCTCATCGATCCGGATGGCTTGCGTCATGGATGGTCACTCTTGTCGTTCGGGCGGCATTCTGCGGGGCCGCGGTTTCCTTGGGCTGCGCCAGGATAGCCACCGTGTTCCGATGGCGGCAACTGTCGGGCGGATTTTCGTTGACCTGGGCGCCTCTCGCGGCGCTACAATTCAGCACGTCCATGAATAAGAGACGATGTCCGACAGGACGACAGGGAAGGTACGGCGACAATGGCTGTCAGCACGACCATGAATCACGCGGCGGTTACGCCGGCCGAACGGCGAGTCACGCGCAGTGTTGGATTGGTAGGGGCGGACCGCCTCTGGGCGCTCGCGTTTGTCGCACCCTATATCGCGGTTTTCCTGGCCTTCGTGGTTTATCCCGTGGGTTACGGCATTTGGCTGGGCAGCGATCCCGCCAGTTACAGGGCACTGTTCGCCGATCCGGTTTATCCGGAAGCGGTGTTGAATACGCTGATTTATCTGGCGGTCGCGGTTAATCTGAAGCTGTTTCTGGCGCTGCTGCTATCCGGCTTCTTCATGCGCAAGGGCTGGTGGGTCAGGACGCTGCTGCTGATTTTCATCCTGCCCTGGGCGGTGCCGGGCATTCCCAGTTTCATTTCCATCCATTGGATGTTGAACGGGCAATGGGGCCTGATCAACAACATCATCTGGGACCTGTTCCAGGTCGATGGTCCGCCCTGGCTCGATCAACCCGCTCTGGCGCTGGGTTCGGTCATTTATGCCCATATCTGGAAGTGGCTGCCGTTCTGGACCATTATCTTTTTGGCCGGACGCATGGCGATCCCGCGTGAATTGTATGAGGCCGCGGACGTCGATGGCGCCAGCCGGCTGGACCGGTTTCTTCTCATCACCTTTCCCCTGATGGCCGGGTTGTATCTGGTTTGCACGCTGCTCAGCGCGATCTGGGCGCTGGGCGATTTCAACGCCGTGCGGTTCATTTCCGGCGGCGGGCCGGCTTTGTCGACCCACGTGCTGGCCACGCTCGGCATTCGTAACGCGTTTGAATTGGGCAATCCGCGCATGGGCATGGCCACCGTGCTGTCCGCCTTGCCGCTGCTGATCCCGCTGGTGATCCTGCTGATGCGCCAGCTCCGCAAAGGGGAGGTCCAGCTATGACCACCGCCCGCCTCGATCGGCGTTTGACCGGTATCGCCACCCTGGTATTTGGATTGTTCCTGATCCTGTGGTCGATCTTGCCGCTGTACAACATGGTCCGGGTCGGGTTGCAGCACAAAGAGGATGTGTTCAGCAACAACACCTGGCCGCCGCATCCGACCCTCGACAGCTTCCGCACCGTTCTGCATGAGGCGTATTGGCTGCTACAGAATTTCTGGGGCCAGATGGGCAACAGCTTCTATATCGGCGTGGCCGTGGCGCTGCTGACGCTGACCATCGGCACCCTGACCAGCTTCACCATCGGCCGCATGCGCATCCGCCAGGGCTGGATGCTGACCAATGCCGCGCTGATGACCTATGTCATCCCGATGTCGTTCCTGGCGATCCCGTTCTACGGCATCATGGGCAAGTACGGCCTGACCAATAATCCGCTGGCGGTGATCGCGGTGGAGGTGACCTTCGCCACCCCCTACGCGATCTTTATCTTTCAGCAATATAGCGGCTCGATCCCGCAGGAACTGGATGAGGCGGCGCGCATCGATGGTGCCTCCCCACCGCAGATTTTCTTCCGCATTTACCTGCCACTGATGGCGCCCGCCCTGGTCGCCATTGGCACCTACGCGCTGCTGCTGTCCTGGAACGAGTATCTGTACGCGTTCCTGCTGTTGTCCTCGGACGGCAACCTGACCGTGCCGGTCGGGTTGGGCAAGTTCCTGAACAGCGATGAAGCACCGTGGAATTACCTGATGGCGGCGTCCATCATCTACGCGATCCCGCCTTTGGTCATCTACTACACCTTCCGCCGGAAAATGAGCGGCGGGCTGACCATGGGCGGCGTAAAGGGCTGAAACCTCCCGCGAAAGGCCGTGCCATGAAACAGATTTCCCGACGACAGGCGCTGGCTGGTTCGGCTGCGCTTGCAACTGCCGCCGGTTCCCGCCGCGCCAAAGCGGCGGGAACGGTGACGGTCTGGTGGACGCAAGGCTTCTACCAGGCCGAGAATCAGGCCGTGATCGACACGATGAAGGAGTGGGAAAAGCGCACCGGTACCAAAGTTGATCTGACCATCATCAACGGCCCGGACCTCATCACCAAATTGATCGCCGGCATGCAGGTCGGGGACGTCCCGGATCTGGTGCACACCGTCACCGGCGACCGATTCCTGGTGCCGCAGGCCGCCTGGAACGACCAATTGGTTGATGTCTCCGACGTGATCGATAGCCAGAGATCGGAATTTCTGCCGACGGCGCTGGACAACTCCCGTTTTTACAACGCCAAACTCAAGAAGCGGGCGTATTACAGCGTGCCACTGAAATGCTCGACGCTGATGGAACAATCCTGGCGGCCGCTGATCGAGGAAGCCGGATTCTCCGACGCCGACATGCCAAAGACGCACGACGCTTATTTCAAATTTTTCGAGACCGTGCAGGACAAGTTGCGGTCCAAGGGAAAGCGCATTTATGGCCTGGGTTATTCCATGGCGACGAAAGAGGCCGATAGCGGCACATTGTTTCACCATTTCCTGACCGCCTATGGCGGCGCGGCGATCGTCACGCCGGAAGGCAAGCTGAACATCGATGATCCCGCGGTGCGCAAGGCTGCTTCGATGGCGCTGGAGCGGCTGACGACGCCGTTCAAGAAGGGCTACGTGCCGCCCGGTGCGATCAACTGGGGCGATGTTGATAACAACAACGCCTTTTATGCCCGGCAGATCGTGATGACCCCGAACGCGACGATCTCGATTTCGGTCGCGCAGATGGAAAAGCCGGATCAGTATTTCAAGGAGATCATCACCCAGGGCATCCCCGCCGGCAATGACGGCCAGCCGATCGCAAGTCTGCTGGGTGTATCACCTTGTATCATCCCGAAGGGGGCGAAGAATATCGACGACGCCAAATCGCTGCTGAAATCGATCATCGAGCCGGCGACTCTCAACACCTACCTGAAGGAAACCCGCGGCCGTTATCTGCCGGTCATGCCGTCGATCGTGAAAAACGATCCCTGGTGGCTGGATCCCGCGGATCCGCATCGCCCGGTCGCGGTGAAATATGGCCTGCTGTTGCCCACTACGGCCTGGTGGATGGCCTATAACCCCGCTTACTCCGCCGTGCTGTCCGAGCAGATATGGTGCCAGGCGGAGGCCAATATCACGCAGCGCAACATGACCGTCGAACAGGCGGCGGAAGAAGCCATCAAACGCATCAAGGCCACCTTCGAAAAATTCGAGATCGGCTGAGGCGGCGCCCTGGGGGCGGCGGGTCCGATGGTCAGAGACCGCCGCCAACCTCGGGCCGGCTATTATCGTGCGAGCGCCACATCGATAAGCTTGATCGTACCGGGGCTGTCGCCACGGCCAAGGGTCTGAAGCGCCTCCTTGATGCGGCTGATCATCACGCGATCGGTCGGAACGTTGTCCTGGCCGATGGCAATGGTCGTGTTCAGCGCCCTCGTCTCCGCCATTTCCAGCGATTGCTGGGCCTGACCGGTGTGCCCAACCAGCAACGATGCGCGGGCGGCCCGCAGGTAATCGACCGGCAGCGCATCTTCGGTCATCCCTGGATCGGGCAGTGTGTTGGCTATGGTCACGTTTTTTTGCCTTTCCAGAATGTTGCCGGCTTTCTCGGAACGGGGCAGCGATTCACCGACCCCGGGCTCATGCCCGGCCCGGGCGCCGGTGACGGGATCCGTCATCGATGGCACCTGGGCCAGGGCTGATACGCCGGCCAG
Source organism: uncultured Acetobacteraceae bacterium (assembly GCA_903900905.1). Classification (GTDB taxonomy): domain Bacteria; phylum Pseudomonadota; class Alphaproteobacteria; order Acetobacterales; family Acetobacteraceae; genus Rhodopila. The sequence continues at coordinate 15,947 of CAIUPC010000176.1, read as the reverse complement.
CGTTAACAATATTCCACCAGCAAAATTGACGAAGTCCATGGCCCGGGTCCTTTCAAAACACGCGCAGGCGTGGTGTGCCGATCAGGCGGTCAGCGCCAGGCCGGACGGCCGAGATCGATGGTGTCGGGGCGGGTGACCGCGCCGCCCACGGCGCCCACGGCACCGCCAATAAGGGCACCGGTGACCGGATTACCGCCGGTGACCCCGCCGATAACCGCGCCAGCGCCGGCGCCCAGCAGGCCGCCTGATACCGCGCGATCGCCGGGGTTATGGCCGCATCCGGTGAGTCCGACGGCTGCGACGCTGAGGAGCAGTGCGAGTGTGGTTGCGCGTTTCATGACAAACCTTTCATGCCGCGTTTCATCGCGGCGAAACAAATCGGGGTTACTGCACTTGCCGCGTCGTGGTGGTCGTCGTCGACACGGTTGGCGGCGCCGGGATGGTTCTTGTTACCTCCTCGGTCGAAACGGTCGCGGTGTGCTGGGTCGATCCGCATCCCGCCAGGGCGGTCATGCCGGTGATGGCAGTGATGGCAAGCAGGGCGCGTAGATAGGTGGGGCGGACGTTCATGATGGATATCCTTCAGGCCGGGGGCCGGGTGCGGCGCGGGTTTCGATTAATATCGAAACATTAACGCGTGATCGTCGTGTCGATGGTCTTCTTGGTCATGGTGGTATCGCCGGTCGGGGATACGACTGTGCCCGTGGTGGTTGTGCGGGTTTTTTCGGTCACATTGCCATCGCTATCGGTGGTGCGCTGGCTGGACGTATCCATGGTCGCGGCTGACGACGGCGGCGGCATCGGATGCGTCGTCTGCGTCGACGTGGTGGTGGAGGACGAGATTGCGCCTGCGCGGAACCGATTGTGATCGTGATCGCGGCAGCGGCGGCGAGCCAGGTTCTGATCATGGGGAGATCTCCGGGAAACGTTGCGAAGCAGATATCGCCTCTTGTTCCGTTTTTAAGTATCAGCCGATCTGCTTGATGGCGCCAGGATCGGAAACCACTCAGGCCATGGCGGCGGCGGTCTTCGTGTTCACGCCGGCATGCAATTCGATGCTGCTGGGACCGGAATGTCCGAGAATGCCGCGTGCCCGGACCAGCTCTTCTTCCGAACCGTGCACGGTGACAAGAAAGCCGTCGGCATGGAGTGAGGTCTCATATTGAATGATACTGTTCTTTGGAATGCCGATGCTGGCGAGCGCAGCGCCGATCGCACTGAGGCCGCCGGCTACGACGGCGCTTTCGAGTGCCGCGATCACCGCCGTCGTCAGATACCCAAGCACCATGAATTGCCCCGCTCCGGGGATCATGACGAATACGCCACCAAAGAACAGGCCCCAAAGCCCGCCCCAGAACGCGCCACGCTTGCCCCAGAATTTTATCCGGTCGCCCGTGCTGTAAAAGCCGATCGGCTTTTCGTCGATATGATAGCCCCGCCCGACGATGCTCATGTGGCTCATTTCGAATTTCTTGGCGGCCAGGTCCATGACCGCCATTTCCGCCAACAGATGATTCGGGAAGACAGCGACGAGTGTGGCTTCGGTCATGTTTCACCTTTGGGGGCTGGGATATTGGGTTACGATCCCATTCTGGGATCGGTAGCGGCCAACCGGCAGGGCCGGATTATACTTACGCATTAAGTTCATTCATCATGCGTAGTATCCGACGCTACCTATCTACGCCGCGTTCCCTACTCTGTTTTCTGTAAGCGCGCTGGCGTGGCCTGATTGCAATCGGCACCCGGGACCAAGGCCGGTCAACCATAGCGCTTTCATGATCGAAACCACACAATCAGGAGAGCCACATGTCCAACATCAGAAAATATACCGCCGGCATCGGTGCCGCCGCAGCGATGATGCTCGTTTCCGGATGCGACCTCATGCAACAATCGGGGTCGGCCGCGGCGCCGCCGGTTTCCTACAACCCGCCCGGCCAGGCGCTGGCGCAATTGCCGGCGGCTCAGGTCACCTGGTACCATGTGTCGTTCGACACCGGCAGCCGCACCATCGCGGTGAACCAGCGCCAGACGATCCTGGATGCCTCGGCCAGCCTGCAGGCCAACCCGGCCCTGACCGCCACCGTCATCGGGCGGACGGATTCGGTCGGAAGCGATGTCGCGAACATGCGCCTGTCCGAACAACGGGCCACCGCGGTGCGCGACGCCATGATCAAGAACGGGTCGGTCCCCGCCAGCCGGATCGAGACGCGTTGGACCGGTGAGCGGAAGCCGGGCCAGATGCTTGCGGGTGAGAGCGCGGACGGTGCCGCCCGCATGGTCGATATCGCCGTTCATTAAAGCGTCCGGCAAGGAAAACGCGCGGCCCGGTCAGGGTCGCGCGTTTTTGTATGCAGCGGGATCAGGTGCGCGCGATGTTCGATTCAACCAGCCAGAGCTGCTGATCGATCCCGCGGGAGATCTGGGTGAACAAATCCGCGGTGTCGGCGTCGCCAAACGTCGCCGCTTGTTCGGTGGCCTGGCGGGCGGATTGCCCGAACGCGGCCAGCGAACCCGAAACCGCGAAGACATGCTGCTTCTCATCGCCAATCGCGTGGGGATAAGGAACCAGGAAGGATGTCCGCGCGGCAGTCTGAACCGTGCCAAGCGCCGCGCCACCAAGCCCGCCGGCCCGCTCGGCGATCATGTCGGCATAGTCGCCGACAACGGTGGCAACCTCGTCGAATAGCCGGTGGACGGCGATAAAGCCGGGACCGCGCACGTTCCAGTGGGCCTGTTTCACCTGGCCTTGCAGATCGAGTGCCGCGGCCAGATGCTTGTTCAGCAACTCGACCGACAGGACCCGAATATTTTCTGATAGCGTATTGTGGGTGGGATGCATGGTCTGCGTTCCTTTCGATTATTTACGGGACGACCCCATGGCCAGCCCCGCCAGAACCGCGCTGATGAGCCACGGAACCGTTTGCTCGCCGGTCATTGGGCTGCTGACACCCACGGCCGGAACGGGCGGCACTTCGCGGGCCCGCTGCCCATGCCACAATAATCCGAGCAAGCTCAGACATGCCGCGAGCAGCAGGACCGCGATCACGGCCGGCGCACCGGCCGCGCCGCAGCTTGGCAGCAACGCGATCCAAAGCGCGGTCACGGCGCAGGCCAGCGACGCAAGGCCGGCCAGCGCCGTGAAAACAACAATAGCGGAATAATACGCGATCCGGTGGCCCGCCACCGGTGTCCTCCGGACGGTCGCGCCTTCGGCATAGGCGATCGCCAGGCGCGCGCATTCTTCCAGGACGGGGGCGATATTCACCGCGACAGCAGGCGCCCGCCGACGAAGCCCAGGCCCAATGCGGCCAACAGGCACATCAGCGGTTGCTGATTGACGCAGCTGGCCACGGCCTTGGCAGCGAGATCGCCTTCCGCGGCCGCCAGGCCATATAGTCGCTCGGTGCTGGCGCCGATCTGGTCGGCGGCATTCTGGGCGCGTCCGGCGAGGCCGCCGCGCAGATGTTCGATCATGCTCGCGACATCGCGCTTCAGCGCGGCAATATCGGCCTCCAGATTGGAGAGGTCGGCTGTGCGGCTTTCGGTTGTGCTCATGGCGATATGTCTTTCATTTCGAGGCATGGGTGTGGGAACTGTCGAAAGGCGGCCCGATGCTGGGGAGGACAGCATCGGGCCGTTCCAATCGGCCAGATGGACGGGGGGTTCCATCGGCCACGGCCAGGTTCATATTCCCCAGGCAGCAACCGGTGTTACCGGAGGCCTGGGGAGCGCGGTGTCTCGGGTAAAACACCAGCGATACGAACCGCCGCCTCAAAATGTATTGGGCGTTTGCAATGGCTGATAGCCGTGGAAACTACCCATGCCACCGCTTTTTTGGGGTGCCGGGGGCGAAGAGGCCGCGCTGGCTCTGCGTAATTTCCGATTCTGGCCGGTTACGCCGTCACACCGCATATGAAACATGGAACCGGTTCCAGGATGGCGCCGGGGTAACCATTTTGGACATAGTCCTGTGAGGGCAGAATGACCGCCTCCCACCCCATTCGGCTGCGGCACCTGTTGCTGACAGCGACGCTGCTTTCCAGCCCGCTCCTGCTGGCCGTTCCAACACCCGCAACGGCCCAGGTATCGATCGGCATATCGGTCGAATTGCCGCCGCCGATGCTCCCGGATTACGAACAGCCGCCAATGCCCGAATACGGCTATGTCTGGACGCCCGGCTATTGGAGCTGGGCGCAGCCGGTTGGCTATTACTGGGTGCCTGGCACCTGGGTGCTGCCCCCGGAGCCCGAAGTATTATGGACGCCGCCCTATTGGGGCTGGCTGAACGGGCTGTATTACCTTCATGCGGGGTACTGGGGCCGGCATGTCGGCTATTACGGCGGCGTCGATTATGGCTACGGCTATAACGGCGATGGCTATGATGGCGGCCGGTGGGAGGGACGGACCTTTCATTACAACCGGGTAGATAATAACTTTGGTTCGGTTGTTGTCCGTGACGTCTATGAACACCGGGCGGAACGCGACAATCGCAACCATGTCAGCTTCGCGGATGGCCCCGGCGGAAACCGGGCCCCGATGAACGACCAACACCGCCAGGCCGAACGGGAACGCCATGAGCCCATGACGCAGGAGCAGACGTCCCACGTCTCGGCCGCGGTACGTATGCCGGACCTCGCGGCCAGCCATAATGGTGGCCGCCCGGCGATTGCGGCCTCAACGCGTCCCGCGCAATTCCAGGAGCAGGGGGTCACCCGCGCCCGCCCGGCTGCCGGCGGGGAGCCCGGCAATCCCGCGGCGCCGAACGCGGCAGGCCAGAACCGGCCGGTGGAGCGCGGTGGACCGCCGCAGGTTCAGCATGAGACGCCGCGTGGGGGCGAACCGAATGCGCCCAACCCGGCGGCGCGCGCCCCGTCTCCGGCAGAGATCGGCCATCCGCCGGAACGTCAGGCCACCCCGCCGCCGCAGCCGCATGGGGCCCAACCGCCCGTTCCGCACGAGCCAGCGCGCCCTGCCGAAGCCAATCCCCCCACGCCCGCGACACGCCTGACGCCCCCGGCTGAAGCCGTGCGCCCGCCGGAGCGCGTAGCCCCCCCGCAAGCACCGCCGCGAGAGGCAGCGCCGCCGGTTCAGCGTGAGCAGGCCCGCCCGCCGGAGCGTATGGCGCCGCCGCCGGTGCAGCATGAACAGGTGCGTCCGCCGGAACGCCCCGCGCCCCCGCAGGCCGCCCCTCCGCAGGCCCCACAGCGTCCGCCGGAACGCCCTGCCGCGCCGCCGCCGCAGCAGCAACGCGAGGCCCCGCCCCAGCCACAGCACGAGAACGCGCGTCCGCCACAACATGAGGCGCCGGCGGAGAACAAGAAAGAACGATAAGGCGCTGAAACGCAAAACCCATAGGACCAAAGCCGTTTGGCTCGGGTCCTATGGGCTTTTCACGGGAAGGGAGAGGGTCGGCCTGCTCATTTTACCCCAGCAAACGGGGCCACAACCCGGTGGCACCGACCACGATGAGATAGATGGCGACGACATAGTTCAGCAATTGCGGTGCGAGCAGGATCAGGATCCCGGCGATCAACGCGATGACAGGTTGCAGCAAGGCGATATCGACTTGAATGTTCATGGCCGGACCTCCTGGCGAGCGCAGCGCCCGCACACGTGGATACTCATATTGGAGCCGCGTCAGGAATTTGTAGCCTCGGAAACTACCTATGAGTTCACGCAAACGGTGCTATAAACGCATCCATTGTGGACGGCTTTACTAATCGGTGATAATAAAACCACAATGCCTGAAAACAAATCGTGCGCCCACGAAAGCACCCCGAACATGCCGCAAGGCAATTCCCTGAATAACAGTCCTGTCTTTCCGGGATCCTGTGCCCAGTGTGTCAACATGCCGGCTGTTTCAGATGACTTTCCGATCGTCGCCATCGGGGCTTCCGCCGGTGGGCTGGAGGCATGCGGCAATTTTCTGAGCACATTGCCCGCCTGTAGCGGCATGGCCTATCTCATTGTCCAGCACCTCGACCCCGCCCATGAAAGCCTTTTGGCCGAACTGCTCGCGAGCCATACCAAAATGCCCGTTGGTCTGGCGGCGGACGGGATGGCGATTGAGGCCAACCATGTCTATGTGATCGCGCCGGGCACTTTCCTGTCCATCGCGCGCGGCATGCTCCATGTTACCCGCCCCCCGTCCCATCGGGGCGTGCGCTTCCCGTTCGATGTCCTGCTCCAATCGATGGCGCGGGAATTCCACGCAAGGGCGGCCTGCGTCGTCCTGTCCGGGACTGGTACGGACGGTAGCGCCGGTGTCCTGGCGATCAAAAACGAAATGGGTCTGGTCATCGCCCAGGAACCAACGGAAGCCGGCTATGATGGCATGCCCAAAGCCGCGATTCAGACCGGCCGCGTCGACCTGATCCTGCCCATTGCGAAAATGCATGATGCGTTAGCCGCGTATATTCGCCCGCCGGCGGGCATGGCACCCATGGCTGATGCGTCCGTTCCGGACATGTTACCCGAAATCGTCGAGTTCCTGCGGAGCCGGACCCCGCACGACTTCCGGCTTTACAAGCCCGGCACGCTCACCCGCCGCATCGAACGGCGGATGGCGGTGTGCGGCATCGGCATGGCGAGTATGCGGGATTACCTCGATTTTCTTAAAGGCAACGCGAAGGAGGTTGATGATTTGGCCGCGGACCTGCTGATCAACGTCACGGCCTTTTTCCGGGATAAGCACATATTCGAATTCCTCGCGGCCAAAGTCGTCCCGGGCGTTGTGCGCAACCGACAAATCGGAAAGCCGATTCGTATCTGGATCGTGGGGTGTAGCACGGGGCAGGAGGCTTATTCGCTGGCCATGCTGTTTCAGGAATATCTTGATACCTCCGACATGCGCGCCGAGTTGCAAATATTCGCATCCGACGTCGACCCCGATGCGGTCGCGGCGGCCCGCGACGGTCTGTATCCGTTTGCTATTACCGGGGAGGTGTCGCAATCACGCCTCACCCGGTTTTTCACGAAAGAAGAAGCCGGTTACCGGGTCTCGCCCGAACTGCGGGCCACGGTGGTTTTCACGGTGCAGGATGTCCTGACCGATCCACCATTTTCCAACATGGATATGGTGTCATGCCGGAATGTGCTGATTTATCTGCAGCCAGAGGCGCAAGCGAAAATTATCGGCCTGTTTCACTTCGCACTGCGTGGCGGCGGCATCCTGTTGCTAGGGAGTTCTGAAACGATCGGCGGCCCGGACCTGCGGTTTGACGTCGTCTCCGCGACCGAGCGTGTCTACCGTCAGACCGGCCGGCCGGCGACTGGCCGGTTGGGGTTCATTGCGAATATGGGAAAGCCTTCGCATGCGGCGCCTGCCGGCGGGACGGAACGGCACGTCGAGCAACGGCCGTCGGTCGCGGAGCTGTGCCAGCGCCTGGTGCTGGAAGCGCACGCCCCGGCCGCCGTGCTGATCAACCGCAAATACGAAGTCCTCTATTCTTTGGGGCCGACCAATCGGTATTTGCGGGTGCCGCCTGGCGCGCCGACGCAGGATTTGCTGGCCATGGTCATGGAAAGCACCCGCATCGGTCTTCGCGCGGCTGTCCATCAGGCCATAGCCGACAATACCCGCGTTACCGGGGTCGGCGGACGTGGGAATTTTGAGGGGGTTGCGTTTTTCTTCAACCTCGATGTGCGGCCGGTCCCGAATGACGGAGACGATCTGCTGCTGGTCTGCTTCATTGATGAGCCCAAAGCGGCGGGCCAGGCCGATCCGCCGCCAGCTTCGCACGCCAGCCTCTCCGTGACTGAGCTGGAGCAGGAGCTGGGAACCACAAAAGCCGTGCTGCGTGACGCCGTCCGGAATCTCGAAATCCTGGCGGAAGAGCAGAAGGTCGTTAACGAAGAGGCTTTGTCCGTCAATGAGGAATACCAATCGACCAACGAAGAACTCCTGACGTCCAAGGAAGAGCTTCAGTCACTGAATGAGGAACTCACGGCGCTGAACGGCCAGTTACAGGAAACGCTGGAACGCCAGCGGCTGACGTCGAACGATTTACAGAATGTGCTCTACAGCACCAATGTGGCAACTATCTTCCTGGACAATGCGCTCAATATCCGGTTGTTCACGCCGGCGACGAAGTCGTTGTTCAATATCATCACCACCGATATCGGCCGGCCGTTGGCGGATCTGAAGCCGTTGGCGGTCGAAGATACGCTGCTGGACGAAGCGAAAGCCGTCATCGGCAACGGCGTCCCGTTGGAGCGGGAGATCGAAGCTGATACCGGCTCCTGGTACCTGCGCAGGATCCTGCCATACAGGATCGCCGAACAAAAAGCCGACGGCGTGGTGGTCATGTTTTCGGATATAACCGAAAGAAAACATATATCGGTTGCCCTCAATGTCGCGAAGCGGGCGGCGGAATTGGCCAATGTGGCGAAGTCCCGCTTTTTGGCGGCGGCCAGCCACGATATCCGGCAGCCGCTGCAGACCCTGTCGCTGCTTCAGGCCGCTTTGGCGAAAACGGTTGAGTCCGGCTCGGCGCAAAATCTGATCTCCCGCCTTGACGAGGCGCTGGGCGCGATGACCGAGATATTGAATTCTCTGCTCGACATAAACCAAATCGAAGCAGGAACAGTACAGGCCGCCAGGATCGCGTTTCCCGTCAATTTGATTCTCGATCACATCCTAAGCGGATGTTCTGATCATGCGGCGGCCAAAGGGCTCGATCTCCGGATTGTTCCCACCAGTGCCTGGACCGACAGCGATCCGCGGCTGCTGGAGCAGATCATCCGCAATCTGGTAAACAACGCGATCAAATACACAACCACCGGCAAGATCCTGATTGGTTGCCGCCGCCATGGTGCGATGCTGGACATTGAGATTTTTGACACCGGCATCGGTATCCCCAAGGCGGAACTCACCGCAATATTTGAAGAATATCATCAGATCGACAATCCCGCGCGGGACCGTACTCGTGGGCTGGGCCTTGGACTTTCCATCGTTCAAAGCCTCGGTCAGTTATTGGGCCATCCCGTCGCCGTGCGGTCGATTGTCGGTCGCGGTTCTGTGTTCAGTGTGACAGTGCCGCTTGTGGCCGCACCCGCGCTCACGGCCGATTCTGTCACACTGCTGGACGATCAATCCATGGTTGCGCCCCTATCGAATACGGGGGCGATCCTGTTGATCGAGGACGAGCCCGAGATGCGCGGCCTGCTTACGCAGCTTCTGACCGGGGAGGGCCATCGGGTCATGGGTGTGCCTGATGGTGTCGCGGCCCGTGATCTGGTGGCGCGGCGTGAATTCCGGCCGGACCTCGTATTGTCGGACTACAATTTGCCCAATGGTATGAATGGCCTGGAGGCAGCCGCCGCGCTGCGCGGGCTCCTGGGCCATCGCCTGCCGGTGATCATTTTAACGGGCGATATTTCCACCGGTACTCTGCGCGACATCGCTTTCCAAGGGTGCGTGCATCTGCATAAACCGGTGAAGCCGCAGGAACTGATGCAAGCGGTGCGAACTGAACTACCCGCGCGGCCGGTTCCGTTTCTGCCCTCGGCCGCCCCGGCGGTCACCCCAGCCCCGCATGCGGATGCGAAGCCGGGGCAGCGGGTGATCTATCTGGTTGATGACGATGATCAGGTCCGTGGCGCCTTGCGCACGGTGCTGGAAAGCATCGGCGGCTGGGCGGTTGAGGATTTCGCGACGTCGGAGGCATTTTTGGCGGTCTACCGGCCGGGCCGGGAAGCCTGCCTGCTCATTGACGCCTACCTGCCCGGCATGACGGGCCTGGATTTGCTGCGGCAATTGCAAAAGATGGGGCAGAGCCTGCCCGCCATCATGATTACCGGCTTCGCCGATGTCGGGATCGCCGTCGCCGCCATGAAAGCGGGGGCGTCGGATTTTATCGAAAAACCCGTCAGTGCCGACGATCTCATCGCCAGCGTGGAACGGGCCCTGGAGCAGGCCCGCGATTCCGGAAAAGCAACAGCCTGGCGGGAAGATGCCGCCAAACATGTCGCGACACTCACCGACCGCCAGCGGGAGGTCATGGAAATGGTTCTCGCGGGCCATCCCAGCAAGAATATCGCGGCTGATCTGAATATCAGTCAGCGTACGGTCGAGAACCACCGGGCGGCGATCATGAAACGAACCGGTGCGAGATCGTTGCCGGCGCTGGCGCGGCTGGCGCTTGCCGCGACCGGGCAACAGACGGCAAAATAATGGGTATTTTCCGAGTCTGCCGTCTCTGAATGGGTGCGCCTATACCATGTCAGGTGACCGGGCCACTTCGTTAAAACGATCGTGGCCCGGATACCCAACAACCCGCTCTGAAGGTTAGATCATGGAATATCCAGTCCCCCTGACAATCGCCGCCGCGGTTCTGCTGCTGTCCCTCGGCAATCCGGCCTATGCCCAGGGCACGCCGCAAACTATTTCGATGACGAAAGTAGATCCCGCCAGTGTCGCGACCGGTTATCGGACCTCACGCGTTGTTGGCTCCCCGGTCGTTAACGAGGCCAATGAAACCGTGGGCACGATCGACGATCTGATCGTGACCGGCAATGAGGTAGTGCCGTACGCGGTGCTGTCCGTCGGTGGATTTCTCGGCATGGGCACGCGATACGTCGTTGTTCCCTTCAATGCGATATCGGTCGTCGACAAGCATATGATGCTGCGCGGCGCGACCAAGGATTCGCTGAAGGCTCTGCCGGAATTCACGTACGCGTCGTAACCATGAGGAAACCCGGACCATGAGTCTCGGCACAATTCTGCTCATTCTGCTGGTATTGTTTTTCCTCGGTGCGCTGCCGACATGGCCGCATAGTGCGGGCTGGGGCTATTACCCCAGCAGCGGGCTCGGCGTGCTGCTGGTGGTGGTGATCATCCTGGTCGTGGTTGGACGGCTCTAGCTGTTTCCCGACGCGGCGTCTGTAAACCCAACTCCATGGAGGACCCCATGAAAAGAGCGTTAGCAGTTCTGTTGTTTATGTCGCTCGGCCTGGGCGGTTGCCTCTACGGCCCGGGTGGCTATCGCGGCGATGGCTACAATCAGGGCGGCGACCGCGGTCAGGACGACCGTGGTGACCGCGGCGACCGTGGTGAGCACCGCGATCGGGGCCGTTAGGTCTGGCATTGGCCATTGTTCAGGACCGGGGCTCCCGGCCCCGGTTCCGGCGTGGTGGATGACATGACTGATATTGTAACGACAACGGAAGACCCGCCTGAAGACACCAGGGATCTGAGATCACGGTTCTGGCGATGTGCCGGCGGTTTCTGGCGCGGGCCGCGCCGGCGTCAGGCCTGGTTGCTGACGGGCGCGGTCGTTGCCGGAACCGTTGCGCAGCTGACGCTGCAATACCGGCTGAATTACTGGAGCCGCGATTTCTTCGATGCCTTCGGCCGCAAGGACGCCAGTGCCCTGCGTCAGGAAGCGTTGCTGTTTTTGCTGCTGGCGGGCGCGAGTATCGCTGCCGCCATCCTCGCACTCTGGTCCCGCATGACCATTCAGCGGCTTTGGCGTGCCTGGTTGACCCGCGATCTGATGGACCGCTGGTTGAACAAAGAGCATTTCCGCCGTCTCCGGTTTCAGAAAAGTGAGGATCATAACCCCGAATTTCGCATCGCCGAGGATGCAAGGGTCGCCACCGAAGCCACGATCAACCTGGCCGCGGGTTTACTGTCGTCGACCCTCAGCGCCGTCGTCTTCGTTGGGGTTTTGTGGCATGTCGGCGGCGATCTGACGGTTGAACTCTTCGGCCATATGATGACGGTACCAAAATACCTGGTCATCACCGTGGCCGGCTATTCCGGATTGCTGACTTTGGTCATGACGGTCATCGGCCGCCGTCTCGTGACCGTCATCGCCAGCAAAAATGCGGCGGAAGCCGAATTCCGGGCGGCGGGGTCAGATCTGCGCGAGCAGGGTGAAAAACGGGCCGACGGCCAGCCGGTTGACCAGCTGCCGATGAACACGGCCTTTAACGCCGTCATTCTCCGCTGGCGTGCGCTATGCGCGCAATTGATGCGCACGACGCTGATATCGCATGGCAATATGCTGGCAGCGCCGGTGATCGCCTGGGCCCTTTGCGCACCGAAATATCTCACCGGCAGCATGTCCCTGGGGGAGGTCGCGCAGGTCGTAGCGGCCTTCGTCATGGTCCAGACGGCGCTGAACTGGCTCGTCGATAACTATGCCGGATTGGCCGAATGCGCGTCCTCGGTCAATCGCGTGGCGTCGCTGATCTTCGCCATGGATGCCCTGGAGGTGGCGGCGCGTGCTGCGTCATCGAAACGGGCAGAACCCGTTTTGTGCGTAGTTTCCGAGGCTGGCGAGGCCGCTGCCGCCGGCTGACGATGCGGCATGGCCGCCAAGGTGGCATAACCCGAAGTTGTAAGGATTATCATGACTGTTCATTCCGTTGGGCGCCTCGGCTTACTCGCCGGCGTAAGCCTCGCATTCAACGCCAGCGCTGCCCTGGCCCAATCGCCGCCCCCGTTACCGCCGGGCGATCCTGGCTTCATCATCTCCATCCAAATTGAGAACGATGCGATCGCGCGCACCGACCGGAACTATACGTCCGGGATTCGGCTCGGCTGGACATCACCCAGCGTGGACGCCCAGGGCAAGGATTATCTGCCCGATTTTCTGACGGATTTTGGTGCCATGTTGTGGGGTCCGGGCCGGCAGCGGCTGGCAATTGATTTTTCCAACGCCATCTACACCCCGAAAAACACCTCCACAAAGTCACCCGACCCAACAGATCGGCCTTATGCCGGGGTTTCGCTCGGCAGTATGTTCCTGCTCCATGACACCATGAACACGCGCGATGTTCTGGGCGTCAGCGTCGGGATTCTCGGGCCATCAGCGCGGGCGGAAAGCATTCAGAACGGCTTTCACGATATTATCGGCGATCAGGAGGCCGCGGGCTGGTCGCACCAGATCAAGGATTTGCCCATCCTTCAGTTCGTCACCGGCCGCACCTGGCGCTATGAATTGACCGAGTTTCCTGGAACCGGCATTGATGTCGATATCCTGCCATCCGCGATTATTGGCGTCGGCTCATTGCGTGATTATGTCCAGGTCGGTTTTCAGGCGCGAATTGGCCAGGGCCTGCAATCGGACTTTGGGACGAGCCGCATCAGCCCCGGCCTCAGTGGCTCGGATGGCTACACGCCCAATCGGGAGTTCGTCTGGTATTTCTTTGCTGGTGCCGACGGTCAGGCCATTGGCTGGGATGCGACGCTGGACGGCAATCCGTTTCGCTCCGGCCCGCATGTGTCACGCCAGCCGTTCGTTGGTGAGGCCGAGGCTGGTGTAGCCGTGATCTACCGGGGCGTGCGCCTGACCTATACCCACATCGTCCAGACACAGTCGTTCCACAACCAGCGGGGCGGTTTGACCCAGTTTGGGTCGTTCGCGCTGTCGATGCGGTTTTAATATAAACTCGGCGAATACACCGTGATGGCCCAATTCCGTCATGCTGACCTCTGTCGGCATGACGGAATTGGGCCATCACGGTGAGTCGATATCAACGCGGGCTGGTATAAAACCGGAAAATGCTGCGGCCTCCGGCGCGGAGGCCTGATTGGCGTCTCGCGCGGGTTATCCAGGATCAACCAAGGGCATCACGACACGCCGATCCGCGGTTGCCCCTGGGCGGGGCGCGGTGCGGCCTGACCGGGCGAAAGCCCGGCCCTGCCGTTTAACGCATGCGAACCAGGCAGCGTGCCGGTTATTTTTTATCCCAGACGGGCTCGCCAAGATTGACGGTCGACGGCTTGGTCGACGCGCCGGTGATCGCGCCCGCTCCGCCGCCGATAACAGCGCCGGCCACCACGCCGACGGGTCCGCCAACGAGGCCGACTGTCGCGCCTGTCGCCGCGCCCGCGGCGGCGCCGCCTTGCACCCGGCCAGGTTCGGTCCGGCCGCATGCGCCGAGGCCTGCCAGCAGTCCGGCCAATGCGATTCCAGTGATGAGTTTCATGTGAGCACCCTTTTTGTTGTGTCCAGAGCGTCCGGACGGCAGGATTGTTGATCGCGTTGACCAACATATCTCTGTGTTATGACATGGAGACGAGGGTGGATCATTACAATATGCGTGAGTATTTGTACCTACGTGGCGCGCGCGGCCTGGTTCGAACATAGCGATGCGCGAGGCAGGTCGTTTGCCGGCCGGTCGCGCCGCTACGGCGGGGTCAGCAACGCCCATCGTCACCGCGGCCATTGCGCGGTCTGACTATTTGCATGGAAGGGAGAGAAAATGGTGGGTGCACAAGGACTCGAACCTTGGGCCCGCTGATTAAGAGTCAGCTGCTCTACCAACTGAGCTATGCACCCCCCAACCGGGCGCCGCGAAGCGCCCGACCACCAACAGGGGAGCGCTTCCTACCAAGCCCTTCGCGGCTTGCAAACCCCCGAAATGCAACTTCGTGTCATCCTGGCCGCCCGGCCCGATGATACGGGTGCCCCGATGCGATCGAACGCGCCCGGAATACCTGCTCGGCCAGCATCGCGCGGACCAGAAAATGCGGCCATGTCATGGGACTAAGCGACAGAACCGCGTCGGCGCGGGCCACCACCGGCCCGTCCAGCCCCTCCGCCCCGCCGATTAAAAAGCAGACCCGGCGCGACGAACCCAGCCAGCGTTCGAGCAGCGTCGCGAAGCGCAGGCTGTCCGGCATCTCCCCGCCTTGGTCCAGGGCCACCACAAAGGCGTTGTCGGGGAGGGCGGCCAATAGCGCCGCGCCCTCCCGCCGTTTGATCTCGGCCGGGGCGCCGCGGCCTTCCGGGATTTCGGTCAAAGACATCGCCGGGCGCAGGCGGGCGTTGAAGCGGGCGAATAGCTCGGCTTCCGGACCATCGCGCAAACGTCCCACCGCGATCAGCTGCATCCGCGTTCCATCCTCGATTCGGTCGGCCTCTACAGCCCGATCCCGAGCCTCATGACAAGCGGAAGAACATGGGTTAGCGTCGTCTCAATCGATAAAACAGGAGACGTTCGATCATGGTACAAATCACCCGCCGCCGCGCGGCCGTCCTGGCCGGCGCATCCATTCTGCTGCCCCGCTTCGCCAAAGCGGCGGAGATCAACTGGAAGTTCACCAGCTCCCAGCCCGCCGTGCATCCGTCCAGCGTGCAGTACATGGCCGCGGCAGAGCGCGTGAAGCAGAAGTCCGGCGGAAAATTCGAAATCAACGTTTTCCATTCCGGCCAGTTGGGCACCGACATCGATACCTACACGCAGGTGCGTATCGGCGGCGTGCATATGATGGTGCTGTCGAATGTGATCACCGCGACCGCGGCGCCGCTGACCTCCGCGCTCAGCATGCCCTTCGCGTTCAAGAATTATGACGAGGTCTGGCGCGCCGCCGACGGCCCGCTGGGCAATCTGCTGCGCAAGGATCTGGAGAAGGCCGGCTACCTGACGACCAATAAAATCCTCGACAGCGGCTTCCACCACATCACCAACAACAAAGGCCCCATCAACACGGTGGATGACGTCCAGGGCCTGAAGCTGCGCGCCCCGCCGAGCCCGATCCAGGTCTCCACGTGGAAATCCATCGGCGCCGCGCCGGCGTCGATGAACTTCTCCGAACTCTATACCGCGTTGCAGACCGGCGTCGTGGATGGGCAGGAAAGCCCGGCCTCGTTGACCAAGACCACGCGCCTGTACGAAGTGCAGAAATACATGTCCGTGACGTCGCATCTCTGGGACGGCTGGTACACGCTGATCAATCCGCGCGCGTTCGGCAAACTGCCGCGCGACATGCAGGAACTGCTGATCATCGAGTTCGATCAGGCCGGCGTCGATGTGCGCAAGGACCTGTACGCGCTCAATGAAGACGCCAAGAAGTTCATGGCCGAGAAGGGCATGATCTTCAACACCGTCACCGATACCTCCTCCTTCAAGAAGAAGCTGCAGACCGTCGGCTTCTACAAGGAATGGAAGGAAAAGCTCGGGGCCGACGTGTGGAAGGCGCTTGAGGATATCTC
>CAIUPC010000175.1 GCA_903900905.1 uncultured Acetobacteraceae bacterium | reverse complement strand
CCGCCGCCAACGCGCGGCAGGCGGCGCGCCACCCGGGCGAGCCGCGCACGATCCGCCTGGAAGTCGGCCAGCCCGGCCCGGGCGCCCCGGCCGGCGCGGTCGAGGCCGCGCATGCCGCGCTGCGCTCCGGCGATCCGCTTGGCTATACCGAGGCCTTTGGCCGCCGTTCCCTGCGCGAGCGCATATCCACGCATTACCGCGACTGGTACGGGCTCGATATCCCGGTTGAGCGGGTGGCGGTCACTGTCGGCGCATCCGGCGCCTTTCCGCTGGCGTTTCTGGCCGCCTTCGATCCCGGTGACCGCGTCGCCATGGCCGCCCCGTTCTACCCGCCCTATGTCAACATCATCACCGCCCTCGGCATGACGCCGGTGATCATGGAAGCCGGGCCGGAAACCCGATTCCAGCCGAGTGTCGCGATGCTGGAAAAGCTCGATCCGAAACCCGACGGGCTGATCGTCGCAAGTCCTTGCAATCCCGTCGGTACTATGCTACATCCCGACGATCTTGCCGCCATTGCGCGCTGGTGCGATGCCAACGGCGTGCGGCTGATCAGTGATGAGATTTATCACGGGCTGCATTACGACAGCGCCATCGCCTCCGCCGCCGGGTTCAGCCCCAACGCGGTGGTGGTCAACAGCTTCTCCAAATATTTCTCGATGACCGGCTGGCGGATTGGCTGGCTGATCCTGCCGGAGGATCTGGTGCGCCCGGTCGAGTGCCTGGCGCAGAACATGTTCATCAGCGCGCCCTATATCTCCCAGGTCGTGGCGGAAGCGGCGTTCGATTGCCAGGACGAGTTGCGCGGCAATATCGCCCGGTACCGCCGATCGCGGGATCATTTGCTGAAGGCGCTGCCGGAGGCGGGGTTTGAACGGCTGAGCCCGGCGGAGGGGGCCTTCTATATCTACGCGGACCTGACCGGGCGATCGAACGACAGCATGGCGTTCTGCGCGCGGATGCTGGCCGAGACCGGCGTGGCGGTGACTCCGGGCGTGGACTTCGACCGGACGCGGGGGAACCGCTTTCTGCGCTTCAGCTATTGCGGCCCCGAGGCCGATATGGCCGAGGCAGCCGCGCGGCTGAAGAACTGGCGGTAGTTTTACTCCGCCTGGGCGGGGGTCTCGGCTGCTTCGTCTTCGTCCGCTTCGATCGGGGTATCGCTGATCCACTCTTCGAGCAGCATCAGCTCCTCGTCTGACAGTTCGAGACGCGCGCCCTCACACAGGGCTTCGACGTTATCGAGGAAGGTTTCCGTCAGATTGTCACGGGTGTGATAATCCAACCGTGCATGCCAGTTATAGCCGGCGTTTTCCAGGCTGGTGAGCACATAGGACACCGCGTCGCGGGTGATCCGCCCGCCCTGTTCGTCGCACCGCTCGTGCACTGCCGAGGCCAGATCCCACTGCGTCCACGGCACGGACGGTGAACTGTTAAGCTGCTGCAACTCCGCCGCGATCTGATCGAACAGCATGCTGTATTCGTCGGAACGCAGCGCCGGGCAGCCGGACACCTGTGTGACCTTGGCCACCAACGCGCGCATTTCGGCCCCAGGCGTGGTCCCCGCCGGTTCGCGCACGTCATTATCGGGATGGATGATCGGATCATGCGCGTAGCCCGGCGGTTCCGGCAGCACCACGATATGAGGGTCGCGGGCATCGCGCAGCAAATCGGCGAAGCGCGCGCCGCCCGGCCAATCGGCATCCCGAAGCTCCGGGATGTCGTGGCGGACCAACTGACCCAGCCGCGCCAAGGGCACCGGCTCCGGCTCATTGGCCAGGATGTCGCGCACCGTGGCGATGATGCGGGCGGTCATCTCCGCATCGTCGATGTCCGGATCATCCCCTTCCGGGGCCGGCAGGCAGGACAGGACCCAGAAGCTGGGATCGCCTTTATCAATCTGGAGGGCCGGTTCACGATGCGCCATCTCCTCCACCAACCGGGTGAGGGAGCCGAAACCGAACCACTTCAACCCATCAGCCGGATACACAAACTCCGGGAAACCATTGAACACCGGGATCAGATGGTTGATCGGCCGAGGCCCGCCCTGGCGCAAATAGGTCGCGACCGCCTGCGTGACATTGGTGATCACCGAGGGCCGGCTGCCGTTCGGGCGGTCTTCTTCATCGCGTGCCACCAGCGGCGGCGCGGTCATGCCCATCGCCTGCTCGATGAAGTCCTGCTGGCGCACCTGATTGTCGCACGCCGCCCGATAGGCGGCCGCGACCAGCGTGTCACCCAGGATCGTCGTGGCCCGATCATGCTCACGCAACCGCAGCAGCACCGGGGTAAAGTCCGCGTCACCGGAGAGGATGATGAATTCCTCGAAATGAGTCTTGTGACCGAGCGCGTCGATGATATCCATCGCCATGACGATGTCGGCGGAGTTCTTGCCCCGGCTTGTCAGCGGCGGGCAATCGACCACCGAGAACGCCGCGCGGGTGAAATAAGCCCGGTATTTGCTGAAGCTTTCCGCGGTATCCCGCCCCGGCACGCCATTGCGAAACGGCCCGGGCGCCGAATTGCGCACCGACCCGACCGGGTTCAGGTAGCACTTGCGCACCAGGATCACCCGCTGTGTCGGGTCCTCGCCGTCGCCAAACCCCCCGACATGGCGGCCTTCCTCAAAGAATCGCAACCACTTATCCGGTTGCGTGGCGAATCGTTCCGCCGCTTCAGGCCGGATACGGTACAAACCCCCGTAAACCTGGTCGAAATCGACAAACAGCGCAGTCCGGATCGGAGCTTCGGCCAAGGTGAACAGTCCTTTTGAGAGGATTCGCAAGAATACGTGGCAATCGTGTGATGTGTAGCATCATGTTGGGGCGGGTCCATATGCCATTCAAGAGGAACCACCACCGCCGGTTGCGCGAAACCGCCATAGCTGAGCAAAGTTTCATGCATCCCTGACCGGAGACATCGCGTGCAACTCGGAATTCACCTGCCACAGGCCGGCCAACAGTCCTCGCCTGACAAAATCCTGCGCCATGCCATGCGGGCCGAAGCGCTCGGCCTCGCGGACGTTTGGGTCAGCGAGCATATCATCGTGCCCAAAGACGCCCCCTACCCACCGACACCCGTCTTCTACGACCCCGTCGTGGTGCTGAGCTGGGTCGCGGCTGTGACCCGGCGGGTGCGGCTCGGAACCTCGGTGCTGGTGCTGCCGATGCGCCACCCGCTGCCGCTGGCGAAAGAGCTGGGCACGCTGCAGGAGCTCTCGGCCGGCCGCCTGATCATGGGCGCCGGCGTCGGCTGGCTGGAGGCGGAGTTCGCCGCCCTCGGCATCCCGTTCAAAGAACGCGGTCGCCGGATGGATGAGGGCATCGCCATGATGCAGGCCGTTTGGAACAACGATCCCGTCAGCTTCGAAGCCAATTTCATCAATGCGAAGATCGAGAACATGCGCATGCTGCCCCGCCCCACCACCCCGATCCCGATCTGGATCGGCGGCACCGCCGAACGCCAGATCCAGCGGGCGCTGAAGCTGAACGGCTGGCATGGCAGCCGCCAGTCCCCCGCCGAAATCGCACCCATCGTCGAACGCCTGCGCAAAGCCCGGCCGGATCCGGATTTCGCGATCTCCATGCGAATCCGCTGGGATGGCCAGGATCGGGCGGAGCTGAAGGCGCGGCTGGCCGATTACGCCGCGCTCGGCGTTGGCCATGTACTGGTCGAGGCAAACGACCGTGAGGTCGACGACCTGGACCTGATCCTGGAAGGCGTCGGCCGCATCGCCGGCGGGTGAATCGATCAGGGGTATCGCATTTGGCCGCGATACCTTTGGCTGGACGGGCTTGGGTTCCAAAAAAACGTCATCCCCGGGCTTGTCCCAATGGGCGCTAACATAAGCGGCGATGGGCTCTCTTCCCCGTCATCCCCGGGCTTGTCCCGGGGACCAATCGCGGCACTGTTGGAAACCTTGGTCCCCGGGACAAGCCCGGGGATGACGGTTTTTGCTGCCATCTCTCACTGTATTAGCGCCTATGGGGTTTGTCCCGGGGATGACGCTGAGGGTTCGACTGTGGCGCACGTCGATCCAAATGCGCCCACCCTGGTGAATAGGTGTTGAAGCGAAGAAGCCCGATGAGTAGGAGCCTGCGATGCGCCAGATCCGCCTGAATGCCTTCGACATGGCCTGCGTGGGCCACATCCAGCACGGGATGTGGACCCATCCGCGCGACCGCTCCACTGGCTATAATTCGCTGGAGCATTGGGTCTCGCTTGCCCGCATGCTTGAACGCGGCCTGTTCGACGGGCTGTTCATGGCCGACATTCTCGGCGTCTACGATGTGCTGGAGGACACGCCCGCTCCCTCCCTGCGCAATGCCGTGCAGATCCCGCTGATCGACCCGCTGGCCCTGGTGCCCGCGATGGGGCATGGGACCACGCATCTCGGCTTCGGCGTGACCTGCAATCTGGCCTACGAGCCACCCTTCCTGTTCGCCCGCCGAATGGCGACGCTGGATCACCTGACCAACGGGCGTATCGGCTGGAACATCGTGACCGGCTACCTCGACAGCGCCGCCCGAGCGATGGGCCTGTCGGAGCAGATGGCGCATGATGACCGCTATGACCTCGCCGATGAATACATGGAGGCGGTCTATAAACTGTGGGAGGGCGGCTGGCAGGACGATGCCGTGATCCGCGACCGCGCCACCGGCATCTACACCGACCCGGCCAAGGTCCGCGCCATCCACCACCACGGCAAGCAGTTCAACATCGATGCCGTGCCTTTGTGGGAGCCTTCGCCCCAGCGCACCCCGGTGCTGTACCAGGCCGGCGCCTCCGATCGCGGCCGCATCTTCGCCGCCCGCCACGCCGAGTGCGTCTTCGTCAACGGCAGCACCCGCGCCAATGTGCGGCGCATCGTCGATGACCTGCGCGCCCGTTCGGCGCCGCGCCCGATGCAGGCCTTTATCAGCATCGCGGTCGTCACCGGCCGCACCGAAAAAGAAGCCCGCGACATGATGGAAGATTACCGCCGTCATGCCAGTGTCGAGGGCGCCCTGGCGCATGCGGCGTCCTCCCTCGGCATCGATTTCGCCCGCTTCGGGTTGGACGAGCCGGTCCGGGTCACCGGTAGTCAGGCCATTCAATCGAATGTGGAGGCCATCACTGCCTCCATCGGCCCGGACTGGACCACCCGCCAGCTGATGGACCGCTTCATCCTCGGTAGCCGCCAGCCGCCGATCGTCGGCTCACCGGAACAGGTGGCGGATGCGCTGATGTCGTGGATGGAGGAGGCGGATATCGACGGCTTCAACCTCTCCCGCACCGTGATGCCGGAATGTCTGGAGACGTTCATCGCGCTGGTGGTGCCGGTGTTGCAGGCGCGCGGAGTGTTCAAGACGGCATACGAACCAGGCAGCTACCGACAGAAGCTCTTCGGCAACGGCGATCGGCTGCCGACGGGCCATCCCGCCGATACGGCGCGCTGGCGCCCGTTCTCCATCATGCCGGCGGTGTTCGATCACCGCCGGTGAATGGGTGTCAACGCGCCCCGATGCCTCCGCTCCCGTCATGCCGACGCAGGTCGGCATCCACGCCTTCTTGCGTCGGGT
>CAIUPC010000174.1 GCA_903900905.1 uncultured Acetobacteraceae bacterium | reverse complement strand
TGGCCCAATCAATGGCCAAAGCCTTGGTCAGCAGCTCCGCCCCGCCTTTCGAGGCGCAGTACGGCACCGACCGCACCAACCCGACATGCCCGGCCAGGGAGCTGACATTGATCACGGAGCCACCGGAAACCATCGCGCCGCCCAGATACTTGCAGCACAGGAACAACCCGGTGAGGTTGATGTCGATGATATGCTGCCATTCCGCCAAAGACGTCCGCTCGATCTGCTTGAAGATCGGGTCCACCCCGGCATTGTTGACCAGCACGTCGATGCGGCCGTGCTTCGCCAGCACGGCGTCCCGCAGCGCGATCACGTCCGCCTCGACAGACACATCAGTGGCGAAACCCCAGGCACCGCCGCCGATAGCGGCGGCGGTTTCCTCCACCGTCGCCAAAGTGCGGCCCGCGAGCACGACCACAGCGCCGTGGCGGGCGAGGCCTTCGGCCATGCCACGGCCGATACCGCGGCCGCCGCCGGTGACGATGCAGATTTTACCGGTGAGGTCGAAGTCGGGCGTGGGCATGGACGCGATCCAGTCTCTCGGGGCTCCTGTGCCCCATTTTCAGGAGATGGCCGGGGCAAGCCCGGCCATGACGACGGCAGAGATTTACCAGTTCGCCCCATTCCGGGCGATGCGTTGGGCGATGCTCCAGCGGTGCACTTCGGACGGGCCGTCGTAAATGCGGAAACCGCGGACCTCGTTGAAGATGCGCGCCACCAGAGTCTCCCCGGTCACGCCCTGCCCGCCGAGAACCTGCACACAGCGGTCCACCACGCGCCAGATCGCCTCCGAGCAGAACACCTTCGCCATCGACGACTCCACCGACCCGCGCCCGCCATTATCCAGCAACGAGGCCGTGTGCCAGATCGACAGCCGGCTCATGCGGATGTCCATCTCGTTGTCAGCAAGCTGGAAGCCCACGCCCTCGTGCTCAATCAGCTTGTGCCCGAACACTTCGCGACGAAGCGCATACCCCGTGGCGATCTCATGCGCCCGGATCGCCGCGCCCAGCCAGCGCATGCAATGCGTCAGCCGCGCCGGGGCCAGGCGCACCTGGGCATAGCGGAAGCCCTTGCCCGGCTCACCCAGAATATCCGACGCCGGCACCCGCACATTGTTGAACCGCATCACCGCGTGGCCGCCGGCGAAGGCGCTGTCCAGGCTGTCCATCGCCCGCACGATCTCGATGCCCGGCGTGTCCATATCCGCGAGGAACATGGTCGCATGCCCGTCCTCATCCTTCGCCATGATGATGGCGAAAGCGGCGCCATCGGCCCCGGTGATGAACCACTTATCGCCGTTGATGACGTAGTGATTCCCATCCTTCACCGCCGTGGTCATCATCGCCGAGGGATCCGATCCCGCGCCCGGCGCCGGCTCGGTCATGCAGAAGCAGGACCGCGTGGCGCCCGAGGCCAGCGGCCGCAGCCAGCGCTCTTTCTGCTCGTGGGAGGCCACCTGCTCCAGCAGATGCATGTTCCCCTCATCGGGCGCGAAAATATGCATCGCGACGGGGCCGAGCAGCGAGTAGCCGGCCTCCTCGAACACGATCGCCTTGGCGACGTGGTTCAGGCCCATGCCGCCATATTCCGTGCCGACATGCGGCGCGACCAGCCCCTCGGCCGCGGCCAGGGCCACCAGTTCGCGGCGGAACTCCTCGGTGGGGCCGTGATGCGTCTGGCGGTTATCGCCCTCCAGCGGCACGATCTTCTCCCGGATGAACCGGCGGGTGCGGGCCTGGAGCTCCAGAAGTTCGGGGGAAAGCGAAAAATCCATGATGCGTTGCCTCGGCATGTCCTGGCGCCCGTTATAGGACGTGTTTTCGGGAATGTGCCAGCCGGCCGCCATCGGGCAGTGCCCCAGGCATCAAATTCGCGTATTAAATTCGCCCCATTGCCCGCACCTGCGTCCGGTGGTGGACTCTCGAAACCTCCTGAAACAGACTGGGCGAGGGGAGTCTGATATGTTGCAGATCGATTGCATTGACGAACGGCCCGGCACCGCCGCCCGCCTCGCGATGCGCATGGACGTCACGGCCCTGACAATCACCGCCGCCGCGCTGATCCGCGCCCGGGTGGA
>CAIUPC010000173.1 GCA_903900905.1 uncultured Acetobacteraceae bacterium | reverse complement strand
GAAGCCGACGCCGCGGAATCGAAGCGATTGCTGGAGACCGAGGTGCTCGGCGCGGTTCGGGGATAAAGCGCGCCAAATTCACGAACGAAGCGCAACCGCAGCCTTCTACCAACGGCCCTGCGCGGATTGGTATGCTACGGCATGCCCGAACCGGAGCACATTACGGCGGGAACGAAAATCCATAAACCGGACAGCGATCGTTCTATCCCATCATGCTGACGGAGGTCGGCATGACGAGACTGTCAGCGCGGGACAATGCTTTATCAGCATGAGTCACTTTCCGGGAAGCCCTCAGGGTCTGGGTATATCACCCGCCCTTCACGCCCCCCGCCGTCAACCCGGCCACGATCTCTTTCTGCATCAGCAGCGTCAGCAGCAGCACCGGCGCCGTCACCACCAGCGCGGCGGCGGCCAGCGGGCCCCAGCTGATCTGCTCAAACGTCAGCACGTTGTAGACCGCCACCGGCAGGGTCCGGGTCGTCCGTCCGGCCAGCACCACGCCAAAGATAAAATTGTTCCAACTGAAGATGAACGCCAGAATGGTCGCCACCGTAATGCCCGGCCGGGCCAACGGCATCGCGACATGGCGGAAGGCCTGCCAGATGGTGGCACCATCGACCAGGGCGGCTTCCTCCAACTCGGCCGGCAGGCCCTCGAAGTAGCCGATCATGATCCAGACGACGATGGGGACGGTGATGACGAGATGGGTGATCACCAGCGGCGTCAGCGTGCCGATCATGCCGAGCCATTGGAACAACAGGAACAGCGGGATCAGGTAGGACAGGCCGGGCGTCACGCGGGCGATCAGGATCAGCACCGCGGCTTTGCTCGCGTTGGCCTTGGCGATGCCATAGCCCGCCGGCACGCCCAGCAGCAGCGCCAGCCCGGTGGCGCTGAACGAGACGATGACCGAGTTGATCGTGTAGGTGAGAAAGTCGTTTTTCTCGAACACGTCGATGAAATTCGCCAGGGTTGGGGGATTGGGGATGAACACCGGCGGGAACGCCGTGTTGTCGGACTCATTCTTCAGCGCCAGGGACGCCATCCACAGGAAGAACAGGATCGCCGGGGAGATCAGCATCAGCACCGAGAAATACAGACCCAGCCGCGCGAAGAAGCGGCGCACCAGATGGCGGTTCATGTCTTCACCTCCGCCCGGCGGGCGACAAGCAGGCCCATGCTGACCAGGAGGATCAGCAGGAAGAACACCACCACCATGGCTGAGCCGTAGCCGAGGTCGTAGTATGCGAAGGCCGTCTGATACAGCAGGATGTTCAGCGTCTCACTGGCATTGCCCGGCCCGCCCAGCGTGATCACGTAGATGGTGTCGAAGGCCTTGAGCGCGTCGATCACCCGGATCACACCGGCCACCACGATGAACGGGAATACCAGCGGCAAGGTGATGTGACGGAACATCTGCCAGGGGCTGGCGCCGTCCAGGATCGCCGCCTCATAGGGATCCGTCGGCAGGCTGGCGATGCCGCCGAGCACGATCAGCATGACCAGCGGCGTCCATTGCCAGGTCTCCACCATCACCAGCGTCGGGATCACCGTATGGGCGTCATAGACCCAGGTGGAGGGCGGGATGCCGACGGTGGACAGCAGGTAGTTCAGCACCCCCAGCTGCGGGTGGAACATCATGGTCCAGACCAGCGAGATCGCCACGGGCGTGGCCATCATCGGCAGCACGAAGATCGTGCGCGCCAGGCCCTGCAGGCGGAATTTGGATGAGAAGCAGACCGCCGCCCAAACCCCCAGGATCATCGGCGCGATGACCGAGGCGGCGGTAAACGCCAGCGTGCGGATGATCGCCCACTGGAACCGCTCATCGAACAGCATCTTCTTATAGTTGGCCAGACCGACGAACGGCGTGTCGCCGCTGACCTTCCAGTCATGCACCGACATGAACAGGGTGAAGATCCAGGGGAACAATATCACCGCTGCCACCACAATGGCGGCCGGGACGGCGAACACCCAATAGCGGCGGGCGTAATTCCTCCCGCGCGGGATGGGTGCCGCGGCCGAAGGTTCGGCCAGGGAGGCGTGCGCATTCATCGGTTGTCAGTCCACCCGGGTCAAAATCGGCACCGGCCGACCTCGACCCGCCTGTCATGTGGACTTCATACGGCACTGGCCCATGCGGGGGAAGCATGGGGCTGGCATGCTGCCAGGCCTCACCAGCCGTGGTGGTGATGACCCCCGCCGCCGCCACCCCAACCACCACCCCAGCCACCACCCCCGCCGCCGCGCCCGCCTTCGAAGGCAACAGCAGGGCCTTGGTAGTATCCACCGTGGCGATAGCCGTATCCGCCTTCCCCCGGATACACCACGCAGCCCCCAAGAAGGGCGGCCAGTCCGACCACCGGCAGCAGCAGCAGGCGGCGGAAGCGGTTGGGATGCGACATCGGCGTATCTCCTGTCAGAGGAACCATGAGCCAGACCCTGCGCCGGATTCACGGCGGCAGAATGGCCCAATCGCGGCGCCGCCAGGGCAAGCCGTCGTTGTTTCGCCATGATCACGGGGCATATAATCGCGCAACCCTCAGGAGCGCCGGCATGCGCACCCAGTCCGCCCTGTTCCGCGTCACAACCGCCTGCACCGCCTTTGCCCTGGTGCTCGGCTCTGTCCCCATGGCGCCGGCCCGGGCGCAACCGGCGGCGGACCCGGGGCAACAGGTTCAGGCGGAAGCCGATCCGCCGGCCCGCGTTGGCAGGCTGGCGCGCCTCAACGGGCCGGTGTCATTCCATGCAAGCGGCGACACGCAATGGAGCACGGCGGAGCGGAACTACCCGGTCGCCGCCGGTCACAGCGTCTGGGCCGAACCGAATGCCGAGGCGGAACTGCAATTCTCCACCAGCCGCATCACGCTCTCGGGTGGCTCTCAGCTTGATATTGTCACGTTGGATCAAACCGGGCTGCGCGGGAGCCTGCCACTGGGCAAGGCCATTCTGACCCCACGTGACCTCAGGGAGGGAGAGGTTTGGGCCCTGCAAACCCCGCGCGGTTCCTTGACCATGGAACGCGCCGGGCAGATTGCGGTCACCGCGGGCAATCTGGAAGCCCCGACCGTCGTGACGGTTTACGAGGGCGAGGCGCTGATTACCGGTCCTGGCATCAGCCGGGTGATCGCCGCCGGACAATCGATGAGCCTCATCGGCACCGACACGATCACGGCATCCGTCACCGCCCTCCCCCAAGACCCCTTCGCCACCGCCACGATCGCCCGTGATCGGCCGCCGCTACCGGCGCCCCCACCGCCTCAGTTGCAGCCGGCCCCGCCACCGCCCGAGGTGGCGTCATTGCCTGGCGGACAGGAACTGGCCAGCTACGGCAGCTGGAGCACGGCCCCGGAGGAAGGGCCGGTTTGGTATCCCAATGTGGAGCCGGGATGGGTGCCGTACCGCCAGGGCCATTGGGCCTTCATTGCGCCCTGGGGCTGGACCTGGATCGACGACGCCCCCTGGGGCTTCGCGCCGTTCCATTATGGCCGCTGGGTGGAGGTCTATGGCCGCTGGGCCTGGACCCCTGGCCGGTTTCATGAACACCGCCGCGGATACCCGGTCTACGCCCCCGCTTTGGTCGCCTTCCTCGGCGTCGGCGCCGGCGTGACCATCGGCGCGGCGGCCTTCGCCTCCGGCGCGATTGGCTGGGTGCCCCTGGGACCGAGGGAGACCTATCACCCGTGGTATCACGCCTCCCCCCGCTATCTCGGGGCGATCAACGCGCATCATATGGGGGGCAGCGCAAGCGCGCCGATACAAGGCGGTTTTCGCAATCGGGGCGCGGCGACGATGGCGCCGGAGGGTGCGATGGCAACGTCGAGGCCGCTGCGAGGCATCGCCCAGCCAGTGCCGGCTGCCGCGCTGACGGGCGCGCGGCCATTTTATGGCCAACATCCTGTCCAGCCCTCGGCGGCACATTCTGGTGCCGTGCCGGCGAACCCGCAGCCTTTGCACGCCGTCCCGCGGGTGCAAGGGCCCACCGCGGCACCCGCGGCCGCCATGCCGAGGGTCTATGGCCCAAGCAATGGGAGCCCAGGTGGCGGCGGCGGCCGGTTCACCTCGATGCCTGCAGGCGGCACCAGGATGCCCGGTCCGCCCCCTCAACAAGCCCAGGCAGCGCCTGCGGTACAGCGCCCGATCGCGCAGGCGCCAGCCGCGGCGCAACAACCGCACCGGCAAGCCGCGGCGCCGCAACCGCGTCCGCAATACCACCCGGCAGCGGCACCTCAGGCAGCACCGCACAGCTACCAGGCACCGCCGGTCCGCTCCCAAGGGGCGTCGTCAGGCGGCGGATCGCACCAGCAGCGCTACCCGGGGATGCATTAACAGCCGGCGTTGCTTTAGGGCCGCCGCACCCGCGGCATCACCTCGGCGGCGAAACGCCGCATCTCCGCCTCGAACGGCTGGAACTGGAGCATGAACAGCTCAATCCCCGCGTCGTGGAAAGCCTGGATGCGGGCCGCCACCTGGTCGTAGGACCCCACCAGCCCCGCCGCCGTGCCGCCATTGCTGCCAACCCGCGGGGTCTTGGCCATGGTCTGCGCCATCACCGACGCCGCGTCGGTATTCGCCTTCTGCACGGCCCGGATCGGGGCATCCTTCGCCGCGAGGGCGAAGAGATGCGCCAGATGCGCCTGGGCCTCGGCCTCCGTTTCCCGCGCGATGACGAAGGCGGACAGGCCGTACCGCAACGGCGCGCCGGGGCGGGGGCGGGCGGCCACGTCCTCGATCAGGGCGCGCACGTCTTCCAACGGCTGGCCGTTGATGAACCAGACATCGCCCTTGTCCGCGACCAGCGCTCGGGCCGGCATCGACTCGCCGCCGACATAGATCAGCGGGCGCGGGCGATAAGGGTCCGCCGGGCGCAGCATGTAGTCGTCGACCTGGAAGCGTTCGCCGTTCCAGGTGAGCGACTCACCGCGCAGCAGCGGCTCAAGGACCGAGATCCACTCGCGCCCGTAATCGTAGCGGGCATCGTGCTCGGGAAAGCCGATCCCGGCCTTTTCCAGCTCCGGCCGGTTCCAGGCATTGACCAGGTTGATGGCGAAGCGGCCGTGGCTGATGTGCTCGATCCCCAGCGCCATCTTCGCCAGCACCACGGGGTGATACAGGTACGGCTTGATGGCGGTGATGATCTCGATCCGATCAGTCAGCGCGGCCAAGGCGGCGGAGGCGGTCCAGGCCTCCAACTGGTCGTTGGGCGCGTGGTGCGGATTGACGGTGTGCTGCGCCACCAGGGTGCTGTCGAAGCCGAGTTTCTCGGCCTCGATCACCAGCTTGCGGTTGCGATCCCAGGAGGCATCGTAAGGCTCGTCCGGGTCCTGCAACGCGGCGCGGCTGCCGTGTACCAGCGCCCAGATGCCAAAACGGATCGGAAGAGTCATGGGAGGCCTCGGAGACAGGTCTCCCCCTCCCCTCGCGGGAGGGGGTTGGGGGGAGGGGGTGTTTGGGTCTGCGGCACGATGGAACCGCCCCCTCCCCCCGGCCCCCTCCAGCGACGGGAG